>JBGVFW010000215.1:0-22912 GCA_045121315.1 Eubacteriales bacterium | reverse complement strand
CAACGCATCTACCGACATTTCAAAAAACGATGCGATCATTGGCAGCATTTCGATATCGGGATAGGTCGCACCTATTTCCCACCGAGAAATAGCTTGTGGAGACGTTCCGAATTTTTCTGCCAATTGTTCTTGAGTAAGGTTCATGCGTCTGCGGTTTATACGTATTTGATTTCCTAAGTTCAATTTCATACTATATCTCCATTCTGTCAGCATCTGCGCAGGGCTTATGTTTTACCGGTGATAATAGTATATCATATTATGTAGCCATAATCAAACGCGCAGTTTGTGAGATTTTTTCTCAATATATGAGAAAAACAAATTTAGCCTCGGCAAGGAACTCCCTTCCGAGGCTTTTAACTATTCAAAACTGTCATTTAGCACCCGTGGCTAACAGCCTGCGTTTTTTGTTTTTATGCTCAAAAATGCATCAAAAATGTTCTGGTTTTATTGTTTTTTGCACAAAGTTGAGATGTCCAAATATTGACTATATACCAATTTTAGTGTAGAATATTATTATAAATAAAATTCGCATGTACACCACAAGGGCAAAATCATCCAAAAATTATCTATATTAAAGGAGATGGGTTATGCAAAATCAAATCGACAAAAAATATGAAGCGCTATTCACACCTTGGTCTATCGGAAATGTGGAGATCAAAAACAGAATAGTTATGTGCCCAATGGGCGGCACGTCGCTCTTCGGCTGGTTCGAGCTCGGCGGGTGCCACTTTGACAAAGAAGCGGCAAAGCTCTTCCTCGAAAGAGCGAAGAACAATGTCGGCCTTATCATTCCCGGTATCGCACCGTTGCGCGACACATTCTGGGGAAAATGGCTCTGGCAGAACCCCAAAATGTTTGAAGACCTGAAAGTATTTATGGACGAGATTCATAAAACAGGCGCAAAGCTGTTTATTCAGCTTACCGCAGGTATGGGTCGTTCTTGGGCGATAACCGAGCTTATTGCTCCATTGCACAAAAACAAGTTCACACGTGCACTGTTAAAGCCCGTGATAGACACATCCCATGAACTTGCAAGCCCCAGTCCCCAACCTTCCCGTTGGGCGCACGATATTGAGTGCCCCGAAATGACGGTAGAGCAGATACACGAAATAATCGAAGCGTTCGCAAAGACCGCCAAGCTCTGCCGCGACGCGGGCGTTGACGGTGTAGAGGTACACGCGGTACACGAAGGATACCTGTTGGATCAGTTTGCCATCGAATTTTTTAACAAGCGTAACGATGAATACGGCGGCAGCTTTGAAAACCGTTACCGCTTCGCGGCGGAGGTCGTAAAAGCAATCAAAGAAGCCTGCGGAGAGGATTACCCCGTATCCTTGCGTTACTCCGTAGAGTCCAAGATGAAAGGATTTTGCGAAGGCGCACTGCCCGGCGAAAAATACACCGAAATCGGCAGAAATATGGAAGAATCGGAAAAAGCGGCGAAATATCTTCAGGACGCAGGCTACGATATGCTTAACGCGGACAACGGTACATATGACTCTTGGTATTGGGCGCACCCTCCTATGTATATGCCCGAAAATTGCAACCTTGAAGATGTTGCACACATCAAGCAATTCGTTGATATCCCCGTGGTATGTGCAGGCAGAATGGACCCCGAAGCCGGTGCAAAAGCCATTGCAGAGGGCAGAATAGATGCCGTTGGTGTTGCGCGCCAGTTCCTTACCGACCCCGAATGGGTGACAAAGCTCATCGAAGACAGACTCGAGGATATCAAGCCCTGCATCTGTTGTCACAGCGGCTGCTTCAACTTCTCCTCCTCCAAAGGCCACGCAAATACGCAGGATCTTTCAGACACAATGGGGCTTGCACGTTGCGCGCTCAACCCCGAAACTATGCAGTCAAAGAAATACAGCATAGAACCAGCCAAGAAAAAGAAAAAGATCGCCGTTATCGGCGGCGGCATCGGTGGAATGGAAGCGGCTATCGTTTGCGCGAAGAGAGGGCACAGCGTCACGCTCTATGAAAAGAGCAGCAGCCTCGGCGGCGTATTTATCGCGGCGGCGGCTCCCTCCTTCAAAGAAAAAGACCGCGCGCTCATCGCTTGGTATATCCGCGAGCTTTCCAAATACCCCATAGATGTAAAAATGAACACGGAAATAAAAGATATAAAAGCGCTCGACGCCGACGAAATAATCGTCGCAACAGGTGCCGTTGCAAAAAAGATACCCGTAAAGGGCGCAGACGCCGCTATTGAAGCCGTCGACTTCCTCTTGAGCAAAGCAGAAGTGGGCGAAAACGTTACCGTTATCGGCGGCGGACTTACAGGTTGCGAGATCGCATACGAATTGTATCTCCAAGGCAAGAAGCCCACTATCGTAGAGCTGCAGGACGACCTTATTACGACAAAAGGTATTTGCCTTGCCAACACAAGCTATCTTCGCGATTTCTTCAAGACAAACAAAGTTCCCGTACACCTTGAAACATCTCTTTGCGAGATCTCGGACGGAGCCGTTACAGTAAAGGACAAAAACGGCAAAGAATTCAAAATATACGCAGATTCCGTAATTATGTCGGTAGGTTATAATCCCGCACCCCTCGCTCCAAAAGCAAAACACATTCACGTTATAGGCGATGCTTCCGAGGTCGGAAACCTCCGCACCGTTATCTGGGGTGCATGGGACGTTTGTATGAAACTCTGATTATATGATAGGAGATAAAAATGATATTAACGAAAGAACAGCAAGCTATACTTGACGGAGAAAGGGGCGAGACCCTTGCCAAAGTCATGGAAACTATGGTTCGCTACGGCGAGCTTTTCGGTGCAACGAAACTCGTGCCGGTAACGAGTAAATACAACCACCTCGTAACTTCATTCGGGCTTAAAGCGCTCGGCCCTGTTTATGAGCTTATGAACAAACTCATAGACGAAGGAGCTGTTTCAACGCAAAAATTCTCCGCAGACCCCCGTCCCATAGACCCTAATGTCCCGGCAAACTTCCTACAAAAGCTAATCTTCAATAAATTCATGTATACGAAGCAGGATTTTTACGAAGGGCAGCTCAAAGAGCTCGGTCTTATGGATAAAGATGCGTTCTCCTGCACCTGCTACATGGACGAAATGGGCAACAAACCGCAGAAAGGAGAAGTTCTTTCCTGGGCGGAATCCTCTGCCGTTGTTTACGCAAACTCCGTTCTCGGCGCGCGCTGCAATCGCAACTCCGGTATTATAGACATCATGGGAAGCGTCGTAGGTTACGTTCCCTACTTCGGCTTGCTCACGGATGAGGGCAGAAAAGCCTCTTGGATAATTGAAATAAAGACGACTAAGAAGCCCGAAGCTCAGCTCCTCGGCTCCGCTATCGGAATGAAAGTCATGGAAGACGTACCTTACATAAAGGGACTTGACAAATGGCTCGGCACAAGCCTTACCGACGAGGCTTGCACATACCTCAAAGATTTCGGCGCGGCAACCGCCTCCAACGGCGCGGTAGGACTTTATCATATTGAAAACCTCACTCCCGACGCTGTCGAACAAGGCGAAAAACTCATCAAGGACGGCGCAAAAACTTACGTTATCGACGACGCCGAACTTGAAAAGGTTTACAAAAACTACCCTGTAATTTGGAAAGATAAAGAAGCAAAACCCAAGCTCTGCTTCATGGGCTGTCCCCATATGAGTTTGCAGCAGCTTAAAGAGTGGACGGATAAAGTCGAAGCCTCCCTAAAAGAGGCAGGCAACGCAAAAGTCGTTATCCCCACGGTATTCACCGCCGCTCCCAAGGTGCTTGAAGAATTTGAAAAAACTCCTTACGCCGCAAGGCTCAAGAAAACAGGCGTTATAACATCGTACATCTGCCCGCTTATGTACATGAACAATCCTCTTTGCGGCAAGATGCCCGTCATCACGTCCAGCAACAAGCTCCGCACATACACCACAGCGCGCTACTACACAGATGATGAAATTCTCGCGCAGATCACAAAAGGAGGTAAATAAAGATGAAAACTTTTAAAGGCAGAGTTGTTTCCCCCGGCAAAGTAACGGCTGAAGCGCTCGTTTCTCACGGCGGTCTTAATACACTCGCATCCTTCCAAAAGGCCCTCCAATTTGGCGATAAAAAAGCCACCTGCGGCGACCAGAACAACGCAGACCTCTACGGCAAAGAAATGCTCGGCAAGGCTCTTTGCCTGCCGCAGACAATAGGCTCAACGACCGGCGGTCTTGTACTCTACTGCGCTTGCTCCATGGAAAGGCAGCCCGCGTGTATGCTCTTCTCCAACCCCATCGACTCCCTCGCAGCGGCGGGCGTAATACTTGCCGACGTTTGGCTCGAAGGTGAAAGCAAGAGAATGCCCGTTATAGACTCCCTCGGTGAAGAATTCCTCGCATACGTTAAAACGGGAATGAAAATCTCCATCGACGAAGACGGAAACGTAACGGTGGAATAAAAAATTTGCTCATAAAAACAAACAAGCACACCGCGGTGTGCTTGTTTATTTTCTTCGATATGGCGCTTTTCACGAAAAAGTACCATATTTCGGTTCATCAATAGTTTTCTCTGAGATAATTCTTGTATTATTTACCCACATTTTTAATGATCTCGCCTTTTTTCTCCTCAAGCTCTGTTATAACGGTTTTGCCGCTTTTTACATACTCGATAAAAGCGTGGTCCGCTCCTGCCCAGTTGAGGTAATAGGCAAGGTCGTATGTTCTGGAGCTCATGATCGTACGGCGTGCTCTCTTCCGCCTGTGTGCGCTGAGTTAGGACGTTTGAGCTCGCGCAGGAAGCAAGCGCGCACATCGTACAGATAAGAGATATCACCAATAACAAAGACAATATTTTTTCATGTATTCCACTCCTTTCAAGTGTACTTTTTCTTTCCTACTACTATATAACTCGATGTTTTTTCGTTTTCGTGTAATGTTTTTTCAATTTTTTTAGTTTTATTATATCACACGCGAGTGTAGAAGACAAGTTTTCCCTTATCCGTCTTATTTTCAAATAAATTATTGCCACAAAACGAAAACGGTGTTATAATATATTATAATATACTAATAATTACAATGGTGTTTCTGTATCATGATAAAAAACGAACTTACGAAAACAGATCTTAAAACAAGCGATTTCTACTTTGACCTGCCCCAAGAACTTATTTCTCAGCACGCTTACGAAAAGCGTGATGAAGCCCGCCTCATGGTGCTGAACAGAGAAACGCAAACGATAGAACATAAAATTTTTCGCGATATCACGGAATATCTTCGCCCCGGCGATGTGCTCGTTATCAACGATTCAAAAGTTATCCCCGCGCGTATCTACGGCAAGAAGGTGAGTGAAGGCGCGGCGGACGTAGAATTCGTTCTCCTGCGCCAAGAGGAGCTGGACACTTGGGAAGTACTCGCTCGCCCCGGCAAAAGACTTCATGATGGAACGGAAGTCGTATTCGGCGGTGGAAAACTCAAAGCGACTATCCTTCACGCAACGGAGGACGGCTGCCGTATAGTCAAATTCGATTATAACCGCGATGGTGGAAATACGCTCTATTCTATTCTCGATGAAATAGGTAAAATGCCCCTTCCTCCTTATATCACGGCGGAACTCAAAAATAACAGCGATTACCAGACAGTCTACGCACGTGAGGAAGGCTCAGCCGCCGCGCCCACTGCGGGTCTTCATTTTACGGAAGAATTACTTCAAAAAATACGCAGTATGGGCGTTGAGATAGCACCCGTTATGCTCCATGTGGGGCTAGGCACGTTCCGCCCTGTTAAGGAAACAGAAATTCAGAATCACGTCATGCACAGCGAATTTTTCACGGTTTCGGAAGAATCTGCCGCGAAGATAAACAATGCGCGCAAAAACGGCGGCAGGGTCATTGCCGTCGGCACAACGTCCTGCAGAACGCTTGAAAGCTCGTCCCTTGATGACGGTACGGTGATAGCGCAGAGTGCAGACACAGGCATTTTCATTTATCCCGGATATAAATTCAAGGTTGTGGACATGCTCATCACAAACTTCCATCTGCCCGAAAGCACGCTCATCATGCTTGTTTCCGCCCTTGCGGGAAAGGATTTTGTCATGGGCGCATATGAAAAAGCCATAAAGGAAAAATATAAATTCTTCTCCTTCGGCGATGCGATGCTTATAGAATAAAAGAAATATTTTATGGGTTCCGCCGAAGAACACGGGGCTTCCATACAACTATTACGGCTTTTTAAGGCGCCCCGTGTTGCTCACGCAAATTTTATAATTATAACAATATCTGCAAAAGCAGATGGCTACCGTGGAAAAAAGTTCTTTGCCGAGCTTTCTTTCCAGAAAGCGAGAACTATGAAAAACAAACTCATTTCTGTCGCAGGACCGACGGCAAGCGGCAAAAGCGATCTTGCGCTTTTCCTTGCCGAACGTTTTAGCGGCGAGATAATATCATTCGATTCCATGCAAATATACCGCGGTATGGATATCGGCACAGCAAAGCCCACGAAAGAAGAGCTTGCACGCGTCCGCCACCATATGATAGACGTTGCAGACCCCACAGAAAACTTCTCCGTGGCGGATTTTGCCGCAAAAGCAAAAGAAATTATCGCGGACGTACAAGCTCGCAGCAAAACGCCAATTCTCTGCGGCGGCACGGGGCTTTATCTTGATTCGCTTCTCTTCGGCACGGAGTTCGGGGAGCTTGAAGCCAACGAAGCGTATCGCAAAGAGCTTGCAGACTTCGCCGTAAAAAACGGCAACGCCGCACTCCACGATATCCTAGCCGAAAAAGACCCCGAAGCAGCAGAAAAAATACATATGAACAACGTAAAGCGCGTTATCCGCGCGCTTGAAATAATAAGATCAAGTGGTATGACAAAAACGGAATGGGACAAAAAAGCGCGAGCAAACGCTTCCGCTATTCCCTGCACGATGATAGCGCTCAATTACCGTGACCGCGAAAAGCTCTATGCACGCATAGACCTGCGCGTTGATATAATGATGCAAAGCGGACTTTTCGAGGAAGTGAGCTCGCTTTACGAAAGCGGTAAACTCATCAAAGGTACTACTGCTTACGACGCAATAGGATACAAAGAGATGATATCCTGTGTGCGAGGCGAGGACACCCGCGAAAGCGCGGCGGAAAAAATAAAACTCGCCACGCGCCACTACGCAAAACGCCAGCTTACCTGGTTTTTGCGCAACAAAGAAATAAACTGGCTCTACCCCGACGATTACGGCTCAAAAGAAGAGCTTTACGCCGCAGCAGAAAAGACGGTTTTGGAAAACAGATGATTTTTTTCGGAAAGGGACAAAGATGGCAAACACAAAAAAACACATTAAAATAACCACTCTTGCGCTTCTTTGCGCTCTCTTTCTGATTTATGTGATATATCACATTGCAAACTCGTTCGAGGAAAAAACACAGCTTTTCCTCGTTTCTCCGGCAGCGGAAGAAAGCACACTCGACATAACGGGTTACATATTCCGTGACGAAACGGTGGTATACTCCGCCGCGAGCGGCTTTTGCGCGTATTCGCGTGAAAACGGAGAAAAGGTTTCCAAAGACAGCATCGTAGCCTTCTCATATTTCGTGAAAAACGCGGAGCTTGAGCAAAAGCTCAACGATCTAAACTATAAAATAGAAGTTCTTGAGCAATGCGACGACAACGATTCTCTCGCCGCGCTCGACGAGCGTATAGATGAGATTCGACGTGAGATCGCACTTAAAAGCGCAAGCGGAAACACCTCTTTCGCAGGGTCTGCGGAAAAAGAACTTCTCGTGCTTCTTCATGAACGTGCTCTTGTAGAGAAAAACGGCGGCAATTTTTTGACAGAGCTGACTGCTCTGCGCGCAGAACGCACGCTTTTGCTATCTGCCCTCTCCACGACCGAAAAAGCCGTGACCGCAGAGGAATCCGGTTATTTTTACTCATATGTTGACGGGTACGAAGGGCTTTTCACAGCGCAGGCGGCACAAAATATGACCATCGAAGTCTTCCGCACGCTCGCTTCATCAAGCGCTATTGATATCTCGGGCGCCATCGGAAAAATAGCCACGACTTATAAATGGTATTTCGCCTGCGAAACGACGGCGGAAGCCTCCGAGGAAATAGTAGCGGATAAATACTATGAGGTCGCTTTCACGGACAACTCATACGACGAAAAACTAAATCTCCTTGTTGAAAACAAGATCATAGATTATTCCACGGGTGAGGTAGTGCTTGTATTTTCCTGCACAACGCTTCCTCAAAATTTCGATTTTTCACGTTTTCAGCGTGCTAAAGTAACTCTTTCTACGATTGAAGGCTTGCGTATTCCCACATCAAGCGTGCGAATGATAGACGGCGAGCCGAGCGTTTATATAATGAAAGAAGGCGTTTGCCGCGTTCGCAAGGTGAACATTCTCTTCGAAAAAGACGGATATTACATCGTTTCCACAGACGGCGGAAGCGAATATATAAGCAAATATGACAGAATAATCATGGGCGACACAGCGCTTTACGACGGCAAAGTCGTGGGATATTGAATTTAGCGTCGCGGCAAATAGCTTCACAAAAAAATCTTACCAAAGAAGGCGAAACAAAATGGAAGAAAACTTCGACCTGATAGAAAAAAACATCGCGGACATACGCGAAAAAATGAAACCATATCCGAACGCACACCTCATGGCTGCGATCAAGACGCGCAGCGACGAGGAGGTACGCAAGGCATACGATTGCGGCGTGCGCTACTTCGGCGAAAACCGAGTGCAGGAACTGCTCGCGCATTACGAATGTGTGCGCTCTCTCCCCAATGCTAAATTACATATGATAGGCACGCTTCAAACGAACAAAGTCAAATATATCATAGACAAAGTGGATATGATAGAATCTCTTTCAAGTATTTCCCTCGCGAAGGAAATAGACAAGCGCGCCGCCAAATGCGGCGTGAAAATGCCCGTGCTTATTGAAATAAACATCGGCAAAGAGGAGCAAAAAGACGGCATCATGCCCGAAGAGCTGGGCGCGTTTCTCGACGCACTCTCAGAATATCAGAATGTGCTCCCCCAAGGGCTTATGACTATCGCTCCCGTTATGGAAAACCCCGAAGGCTACGCGCCGTATTTCGCGGAGATGAACAGGCTCGCGTGCGAGGTGTTCGCACCGCGCACAGGTGTGGAAAAGCCTCTCCTTTCCATGGGCATGAGCGCAAACTTCCATGAAGCGCTTAAATTCGGTTCGGATTTTGTGCGTATCGGCACAGGAATCTTTGGTCCGCGACACTATCCGACAAAAACAGACGCTCAATAATAAAAATTTCAAAATTTATAAAAAAAGAATTGCATTATACATATATCTTATGATATAATCAAAATATTAGATTAAAATTGATATTTATACGCGTTCCCGCAAACAAATATTCTAAAAAAAACAAAAAATCGGAGGTTTTAAAATGGGATTCTTGGATTCATTCAAAAAAAATATAATGGGAGAAAGCATTGAAGAGGGCTACGACGAACCTGTTGTGCCCATGGACATTGACGAGGGCGACCCCAACATCAACCGCACAGCTCCCGTCGCTCGCGAACCCATGGAAACAGGCGCGGCTATCGAGCTCAAGGTTGTAAAGCCCGAACGTTATGCAAATGTTAAACAGATTGCAGACCACCTTCTCAACCACCGCACAGTCGTGCTCAACCTTGAAGCAACAAATAAGGAAACGGCAAAAAGACTCCTCGACTTCCTTTCCGGCGTAGCTTACTCTATCGACGGTCAGCTTAAGAGAGTTGCAAGCAATACGTTCGTTATCACTCCCGCAAACGTTGACGTTTCCGGTGACCAGATGCGTCCCGCTTCCGCTACGGACGATTCCCAGAACAAGTTCACAACAACATACGGTCTTTCTTCTGCCGGTGAGGAAAATATCGAAGCAGCGCCGTCCAGCGACACAATTTTCTGATTTTACATAGATCACAATAAAACTTATACATTATTAAAATTTCAACGGGGCGCAAGTCCCGTTGGGTTTTTATTAGGGGGATTATGTGGATACGCTTATTTATCTTGTATTAAGCATTCTTTCACTTCTTTTGTCGCTGGCTATGGTTTTGCTCACGATAAGAGCAATTCTTTCCTGGTTTCCCGGCATAGGCGGAAGATTTGCAGACACTATCCATTCGCTCACAGAACCGCTGCTTTTGCCCGTGCGAAAGTTATTTTACCGCATTGGGCTTTCATCCTTGCTCGCACCATTTGATTTTTCATTCCTTATTACCTATATTCTTCTTGCCGCAATACAAACAATAATCAGTATGTACATTTAACGCACAAAATCAATTCTATTAAAAGGACGTTTGCACTATGTCGGTAATAACACCAAAAGACCTCGCAGGGACACGTTTTTCCTCATCTTTCAAAGGATACAACAGATCCGAGGTCGATGAATATGTCAACAAGGTTTTAAAAAACTACTCCTTCCTTTATCGCCGCTGTGCCGAGCTTGAAGAGCAAGTGGCGGTCGTGGGTCTGCGCCTTGAAAAAGTGGACTCGGAAGAAAGACGCGCAAAAAAGACGTTGGAGGACGCCAAGGAAAAAAGCGATAAGCTGATAGCCGAGGCGTACGCCCGCGCAGATGATATTCTCGTCGCCATCAAAAAGAACTGCGACGCGATCCTGCGTGATTTCCGCGACAAGGTAGACGCGCAAAAAGACGCTTTGGCAGAAATGAACGCAAGAGTTGAGCTTTTCAAAAAAGACATCTTCGAAAAATATAAACATCACATTGAGCTTATCGAAAAGCTTTCCCCCGCTTTCGATTACGAAGAGGACTTGAGCGCAAACGAGTACGTTTCACGCGTTATTTCCGAGCTCAAACATGACATCACCGCGGAATACGACATCGCAGTCGGCTATGACGACGGCAGTGAGCAGGAGCTTATGGACGACGGACGTGACGAATTGCCGACGGAAGAAGAGATCAACGCTTTCATCAACGACCTTACGAAGAAGAACATCATCGAAGAAGAGGCAGAACTTCCCGTTACCGAGGAAACGCCTGCGGAAGAAAACATTCCCGAGGAGGAACCGAAAGAAGAGCTTTCCGAAGATATCTCCGCAAGCACTCCCATGCAGGACGCGGAGAAAGAGAGCGAACAAGAACACGAATACGAAGAGCCCGCAATGGAACCTATTCACGAAGTTCCGGATGTGGAAGAACTGCCCATTACAGAAGAGGAGGTTGCGCCCAAGATCGTCATTCCCTCGAATATCCGATCCACGAAAAAGCGAAAAAAACATCTTCGCACGGTTATGGATATGCTGCGTGAATATGACGAAGAGGACGCCCGCAACATTCCCAAAATCGAAACGCAGTTCATGCTCAATCTCGACGAAGCAACAGATTCTCTTATCGAGATCAATAAAAAGCAGTAAAAAAGTGCGCTTACGCACACTCTACCTCTCCCGTCACTGCAAATGCCGTGCCACCCTCCCCAAGAGGGGAAGGTGGCAGCGTAAGTTGATGGAAGAGGCTTTAATCTGTTTCAGCGTAACCTCCTATAAATTAAAAAATGCTGCTGTATACTTTCCCTCGGCGCAATTTCTATATTTAAAAATCATACACGGAGTTTTTATGGTTCTTTGGATAATAATAATAGCCCTCACGGTGCTCTTAGATCAGGCAACGAAGCTCATCACCACAGTTTGCCTTGAGGTGGGAGAAACCGTTAAAGTCATACCGGGGCTTATAAATTTCACTCATATCAAAAATACGGGCGCGGCATGGGGTATGTTCAGCGACGCAAGATGGATATTCCTGCTCGTTTCTGCCGCCGCTATAATCCTTTTGCCCATTTTGCTTTATAAATACCGCAAGGTACATTTTCTTTTCGGTTTTTCCCTTTCGCTCATCATCGGCGGTGCTATCGGCAACATGATAGACCGTCTTTTCGCCGAAAACGGCGGCGTTACGGACTTTATCGAGTTTGCGTTTATTGATTTTCCCATTTTTAACGTGGCGGACATCTGCGTATGCGTCGGCGCTGTTCTGATGTTTATTTACCTTGCGTTCCTCGATAAAACGTTCTTCCAAGACGACAAAAAGAAAAAAGAAAGAATATCCGAAAAACCGGAAACATCCGAAAGCAAAGAGGAAAAGCATGATTGACATTGAAGTTTTCGACGACGATATTGGTAAAAGGCTTGACGTTTTCCTAACCGAGCGCGAAGATATAACCCGCGCTTTCGCGCAGAAGCTTATCGAGGACGGAAACGTTCTTGTCTGCGGTGCGAAAAAAAACAAAAACTATAAAATAAGAAAAGCGGACGTCGTTTCCGTCGAATACCCCCCCCCGCAAAACTGCGAAGCGGTTCCCGAGGATATCCCGATTGATATAATCTATGAGGACGAGGATATCATCGTATTGAACAAGGCTCGCGGCATGGTCGTTCACCCTGCGGCAGGCAACTATTCGGGAACGCTTGTAAACGCGCTGATGTATCACCGTGGTGCCGCGCTTTCCGATATCGGAGGTGTTATCCGCCCCGGCATTGTCCACCGTATAGACAAGGACACAAGCGGACTTTTGGTCGTTGCCAAAAACAACGACGCGCACCTTTTCCTCTCGGAAGAAATAAAGGAGCATAAAGTTTCCCGCATTTACCACGCCATCGCCATCGGCAGGATCGACGAAAACATGACGCTCGATTTTCCCATCGGCAGAAGCACCATAGACCGAAAAAAAATGGCGGTAACAGAGAAAAATTCCAAAAATGCCGTCACTCACGTTGAAGTTATGGAAAATTTCGCGGGCGCGACGTACGTTAAATGTATCCTCGAAACGGGCAGAACACACCAGATACGCGTCCACCTTTCGCACATAGGGCACCCACTCTTGGGCGACGAGATTTATGGCAGCGCGAAGCTCCCGCAAAATCGCGAATATATGCGCGATAACCCCGGTCAATGCCTGCACGCGGCAGAGCTGGAGCTCACGCACCCGCGTACAGGCGAAAAAATGCATTTTTCCTGTCCTCTACCCGAATATTTCACGGACGTTCTCGAAAAATTACGACACAAAAATTGAGGTTTTGCTTTGAAAAAGTTTGAAAATATCTACATCGCCTCCGACATAGACGGCACTTTTCTTTGGGAGGGCGCCTACGTTTCCCCTCGCAACCTTGAAAAGATAAAATATTTCACCGAAAACGGCGGTCATTTCGCGTTCTCAACAGGCAGAAACCAGTTCGACACGAACGAGGTCCTTCCCTTTTGGCGCGATATCTGCAATATGCCCTGTATATTCTGCAATGGCAGTATGCTTTACGATACCGTGGAAGATAAAATTTTGAACCCGCAATATATCCTGCCCGAGAACAAAGCGGCGGAAGTTTTCCACACCGTTCGGGAAAAGTTTTCGGATTTTGCAGGTGTGCGCGCAACGACGCCGCGCGGCTTTCTCTTCTATAAAGAGGACGAGGTCATGACGCGCATCTTCACGGCGAACGGATATATCAAAATCTCCGAGGTCATGCCGCTTGCGGATATCGACGGCAAGGATTTTTTCAAAATAGTCGTTGACGCGGGCATCAAGCGCCGCAACGAGGTACACGATGAGCTTGCCAAAATTTACGGCGATATTTTCGAGTTGACTTATTCCGCTCCAAACCTTGTGGAAATACAGCCTAAAGGCGTTTCCAAAGCGTTTCAAGTAAATTACCTCAAAGAAAAAATTCGCAAAGATAACCCGAACGCGCAGTTTTGGTGCATAGGGGATTATGAAAACGATTTTAATATGCTCTGTGCCGCGGATATGGCAGCTTGCCCCTCCAACGCAACAGACCACGTTAAATCAATTTCAAAGATAATCACCTGCCATTGCCGCGACGGCGCTTTGGCGGATATGATAGAGAAAATAGAAGAAATGATATGAAAAAATCTCCCTGCAAAAGCAATGTCATTAAGTTAAGAAACACCGAGGCTCGCCCTTTGGGAGAGCTGTCAGCGTGAGCTGACTGAGAGGGTAATTTTAAATGCAAAAGCTCTCTCCGTCACGCTAAAAGCGTGCCACCTCTCCCGGAGTGAGAGGCTCTTCAAAAACATTTTTCACTATAAATGTTAACTTAATGACATTACTGCAAAAGGGAGATTTTTCATGTAAAAACGCTTGTAAAGCGTTTTTATTGTATTCAACTTTTTCTCGCTTTCGAGAAAAAGAGCACAAAGAGGAAAAGAACGCTATGCGTTCTTTAAAACTTATTATATCAGGTTTTTTCTTTATCTGAAAGAAAAACCCTTGGAAAAAGAAACAGAAAACCTTGCAGGTTTATCGCTTGTGAGAATGGAAATAAGGGAGCGTGCGACTCCCCAAGCAGTTTTCACTACGCAAAAACTACTCGGAACCGCGTCGCAGATTTATCAAAATCAAATTTCAACTTAAACGCGTAAGTGTTTTCATATAATTTTTGATATATCAACCCGCGCTTTTGTTATAAGTCAGAGCTCGGCGGAGTTTTTGTGTAGTGAAAACTCCTTTGGAAGCCGGCAAATCGAAATTTCTCTTTTTTCAAGCGGGTGATAAGAAAAAGCTTTATATAATAATTGCAAGACCGCTTCGCGGTCTTGCAAATTCCCTCATAAACGCGGCGGTCTATGAGTTCACGCCGCCGTTTCTTTTTTAGAAAAGATACTGCGTATCCACGCGGCGTCTTGAACTGTGAGCCCGCCGAACGCGAACAGAAACGCAAAATACATCACCAGCATCACAAGTATTCCGCAAACGGTTTCCGCGATAAGGCTATAAAAGTTGAACGGTAGCGCGCGGAAAATGAGATTTGTCACAGTTGCCGCACCGATAACGGAAAGAACGGGAGATACGACCGTGCTCCAAAGAGGTATCTTCACGCCCGTCACCTTGATAAGCCTGTTAAGGCTCAACACGTCGTTTACAAGCTCTGTCACGAACACGCACACAACGTAACCCATAATGCCCATCTTCGGCAGAAGCGTGTAAACAAGGAAAACGCTTATCGCAGAGTCTATTATATTGTATTTCATTGAGTTGAGCTGTTCGTTAAGCCCCTTGAGCATACCGTCAACCGTCATATCGAGGTACATCAGCGGCACAAGCACGGCAAAAACGCCGATATATTTCGCCGCCTCTTCACTCTTATACACAAGCAAGCCAAGCGGCTCCGAAAAGAAGATAAACACTCCCGAGCACGCCACGCCAAATATAACGGAAAGAGTTATCGCGCGCGAAACTATGTATTTTATATGACGGGCGTCTCTGCGCTCGTACCTTGCAGAAAGTTCTGAAAGTTCGGGGACTATAAGCGAAGCGAATGTTGAGGACACGGCGGAGGGAAAGAGCAAAAGCGGAAAAACCATGCCGTGTATCGTGCCATAGGAGGCAAGCGCCGCACTTTGGTTCGCTCCGGAACGGCGCAGACCGTAAGGAATAAGCACGTGTTCCACCGTAACAAGTCCGCTTCTCAGATACGCGCTCGCCGCGATGGGAAGCGAGATATGAAGCATACGCCCCGTAAGGTTTTTTGGCACACTTCCTTCTCCCACGCCAAGGTGCTTTTTCTTATCGTAAAAGTAAAAAATGAGCAGATAGATAAACGAAAGTCCCTCTGAAATGCTTGTTCCCAACACAAGCGCAAGGCAAGAATATTCCACGTTTTTCGGTCCTATGATCTGTAAGAAAAACACGGTTATGCCGATCTTAACAAATTGTTCAGCAACAGAGGCGGAAGCGCTTTTGGAAACTCTGCGCACGGCATTGAAATACCCTGACATAACATTCGAAAGCGCGATAAACGGTAGGCTTACAGAAAGAGCTTTGAGCGAGAGCACCGTGCGCTCGTCGCCAAGCAGATTTACGCCGATGGGCTTTGCGAAAGCAAAAAGAAGTATAGCCGCGGAAAAGCCGAAAATAAGGCTGTACGTAACGCATTTGCGGACCGAAGCAACGGCGGCGCGGACATTATCCTTGGCAAGCTCCTCCGAAACAAGGCGCGTTACGGCGAGGTTTATGCCCGACGTTGCCACCGTCACGGCAAAAAAATACGCGCTCGTGATAAGCGAATAGACGCCTATACCCTCCGCGCCCACGACATTAGCCGCGTACGCATTGAACGTAACAGAGATCATTCGCATAAATATAGAAACACTGCCCAAAATAGCGGCGTTACTGATAAATCGTTTTAATCTGTTCATTTCCTGCTCCTTTTACGCAAGATCGTTTCACATAAAATATATTGAGCAAAATAGAGTTTTATGATATTTTATCATCGCTTTTCTTTTTTGAAATCCGGTTTTAAATCAAAACAAGTGATAATTTTTTTGCTTTATTTTCACGCGCGTCAATACAAGTCAGAACTCGACGGGTAACGGCGAGGTTCGGTCTAATCCGCACAGGCAGAGAAAACGAAGAGTTTTTTCTCTTTTTGAAACTTTTTCCCAAAGGTGGGAAGAAGCTTGATAAAATAAATTTTCCAAAAACGCTTTGTAAGCGTTTTTTCCTTGAAAAAACATTCAAAGAATGTTATACTGAAAAAAAGACAAGTTTTTTCAAAGGAGAACAAAATGAAAAAAACTCCGCTCATTCTCGAATACACCTCGCCCGCGCCCGAATACGCGGATTTCGTCTTTGCAAGGCAAGACGACAAACACGACGCGGGCTGGGAAAAATGGTCACTTCCGTTGGGAAACTCGCATTTCGGCGTTTCGCTCTTCGGCAGAACGCTCAAAGACCGCGTCCAGATAACCGAAAACAGCGTTGCAAACCCGCTCATTTGGGGCGGTCATTGGAAAAACGGAAGCGGCGGCACGCGCACCTTTGGCGACCTCATATTCGATTTCGGTCACGAACACACGAAAAAATACCGCCGTTACCTCTCTCTTGACGACGCAATATCGGGCGTTTCCTATGAGCACGACGGCGTAAAATACGAACGCGAATATTTCGTAAGCTACCCCGACAACGTGCTTGTCATTCGCCTGACAGCGAGCAAAAAGGAGAAGCTCTCCTTTACGCTCACTCCCCTCATCTCGTTCTGCCGTGATTACTGCATCAGAGAAGACGACGGCTGCGGCAGAAGCGGCGAAGTGATTTCCGAGGGCGAAGACCTCGTTATGCGCGGCGTTTCTTTCTATTACGACATAAAGTACGAAGGCAGAGTTCGCGTTGTGCCACACGGAGGCACAATGGAAAACGCGGACGGCGCGGTATATATTTCCGACGCGGACAGCGCGGAAATATACTTCTCCTGCGGCACAAATTATAAGCTTGAAAGCCGCGTTTTCGAGGAAAAAGACCACAAGCAGAAGCTCGCACCGTATGCAGACCCCGCAGAAAAAGTTAAAGCAACTCTTGAAAGCGCCGTGGAAAAAGGTTACGACGCTCTCAAACGCGCGCACATCGCGGATTACAAATCGCTTTTCGACAGAGTCGGCGTAAGCTTCGGCGGAGAATACGACGGCACGCCCACGAACGAGTTGCTAGACGAATACAAAAACGGCGAAGAAAGCCGTTATCTTGAAGAGCTTCTTTATCAGTATGGAAGATACTTGCTCATCGCCTCCTCGCGTGACGGCGGCTATCCCGCAAATCTGCAAGGCACGTGGAACGCGTACGACAGCTCTCCTTGGGGCTGTGATTACCACCACAACATTAACGTGCAGATGAACTATTGGCCCGCGGAGATAGCAAACCTTTCCGAATGTTTCAATATTTACACAGAATATGCAAAAGCATATATGCCTATTGCAAGAGAAAACGCAGACCAATATATCCTTCAAAATTACCCCGATAAATATGAGGGAGAGGGCAAAAACGGCTGGACCATAGGCACCGCCGCCACGCTTTATACAATTACCGCTCCCGGAGGTCATTCCGGCCCCGGAACGGGCGGCTTTACAACGCTTCTTTTCTGGGACCATTACGAATTCACGAAAGATACTGCCTATCTTAAAGAGATAGCGTACCCCTATCTGCTCGAAATGTCGAGATTTTTGCTCAAAGTCCTCGTTGAAAAGGACGGCAAGCTTTTAGCGGGCATTTCAGCCTCCCCCGAACAGCTCGGTCCCGATGGAAAATATTATATCACGCAGGGTTGCGCGTTCGACCAGCAGATGATATACGAAAACTTCGACCGCACGGTCAAAGCGGCAAAAATACTCGGTATCAGCGAGCGCGAAGAGCCTCTTCTTGCCGACATCAAGGCGGCCCTCCCGCGCCTCGACCCCGTAATCATAGGCGCGGACGGTCAGGTCAAAGAGTTCCGCGAAGAGGAGCACTACAGCGATATCGGTGAATACCACCACCGCCATATTTCTCACCTCGTCGCGCTCTATCCCGGCACGCTTATCAATCAGCGCACGCCCGAATGGATAGAAGGCTCAAAAATAACGCTCGACCTGCGTTCGGACAAATCAACAGGCTGGGCAGCGGCACACAGGCTTTGCCTTTGGGCGCGCACAGGCGATGGCAACCGCACACACAAGCTATACCGTTCGATCATCAAAAACAATATTCTCCCCAATCTTTGGGACACGCACCCGCCCTTCCAGATAGACGGCAACTTCGGTGCAACAGCAGGCGTTTCGGAAATGCTTTTGCAAAGCACCGCGGGATATATTGATGTACTTCCTTCGTTGCCCGACGTTTGGAGCGACGGCGAATTCAATGGGCTTTGTGCGCGCGGAAACTTTACGGTTGACTGCAAATGGAAAAACAAAAAACCGTATCACCTTAGCGTAACGTCGAGATCCGGCGGTCTTTGCCGTATACGTTTTGACGGTACAGCGCACGCTGTCGTTGACGACAGAGAATACGGCATCGACGGAGATATAATCTCCTTCTCCACAGTAAAAGGCGAAATAGTTAATATTATGATAAAATAAGATCATGTCCCCCTGCCTCAAGGCAAGGGGACGCTTATTTTTTTCGAAAAAATTGAAATTATATGCAACAAAAACTTCACTTTTTGGTTGACATAAGGGACGTCATGTGATAAAATATATAAGCATAATTTTGCGGCTGTGGCGAAATTGGCAGACGCGCCAGACTTAGGATCTGGTGTCTTCGACGTGGGGGTTCAAGTCCCTTCAGCCGCACCAAACAGTAGAAATCCGAACCCAAAACCGGTAGGCGAAGGGTTCGGATTTCTTTTTGTGTTCGGTGATATGTGATGCTGACTTGCTGTTGTTGGCATCACGCCCGCGCACCGCCTAAGTAAATATCCTTGATAGTTGATGCCAAACGAAAACATTTTTAAGAAAGGATATTTACAATGAAAAATCAGATTACTTATACCGAACATAACGGACTTTACTACCCCGATCTTGCACTCCCGGAGCAAACGAATTACTCTCTCGGCAAGTATGCCAACCTGCGCCTTGACTTTATGAAGAAGCACCGTCGCGGAACGTACACCACCCTGCTCACAGAAGGACGATTAAACGAATACCTACACACCATTGATATTCAAACCCATGAGTTACTCGATGACATAATTCCTCGCCTCGCACAAGAACGAGGCATAGACGAAGATCTGAAGGCTCACAACGCACTCCAATGGACAGCAGAGATGAACAACATCAAAGCAAGCGCAGAGGAGATTGTTTTGCGGGAGGTGGTCTATCAATGAGGTCAATCATCAACGAGCTTTGGCATGGAAACATCGTTCCTCAAGAAGACAGCAGAACCAACTCCAGAGAAATGAAAGAACTCCTCGGCTATATGTCACGTCACCACGAGGACTTGGAGAAAAGCTTTTCCGATGAGCAAAAAGCTATTTTCGAAAAGTTTCACGATTGTTGGAGCGAGTATATGAGCCTTGGCGAGGCGGCAATCTTTGAGTATGCTTTCAAACTTGGGATGCAGATTGCTATTGAAACATTAACTGAATAGCACATGGCGGCGAGACTTGTCCTCGCCGCCTTCTCTATACGCATTCACAAACCACCATTATATCAACTCAAAACATAAATAATCCGACACAAATCGGCAATTGTATCTTGAAAATTTTGTAGTAATATGGTATAATGTATTTTGTAAAAGTTTATTTTCAAGGGGATATGAAAATGTCTGAAAGAATTGATATGCCAGATCGTTGGTATTCCGCAAAAGAAATCTGTGCTTATCTTGGCATAAGCCGCGATACTATGCTTGTATGGATTGCCAAAAAGAATATGCCTGCTCACAAGGTTGGACGCAATTGGATGTTCAAAACAAGCGAGATTGACGAGTGGGTGAGAAAAGGACAGATGTCCGAATAAAAGAAAGGTTATTAAAATGAAATCTAAATTTGTATTTTTGATATTTTTTATTGGATACATAATAATTATGTTTAGTAATGCTGCAGGATTCATTATCGTTGGCGATGAAATACTTTTGGGATTATCTTTATCAGCATTACTTATGTCATTAGGGGATTGTGTAACTGGTATCAAAATATCTATGTGTCAATCTAATCACATGGCGTATATTACAAAGTGTACATCTCGTTTCATTGAGGATAGATTTAAGAAAAAAGTTCCAATGTCAAACACAGGAATTAATATTAGAAATGTAAAGAAGAATCTTGAGGTTCAAAATCCTACATATCGTAAAGCCAAACATCCTAATGAGTATATTAACACTAAAAAGATCAAGGTGTGTAAATGGGTTGAATTAGTATTTTTCTTCTTATCGATACTTTCTTTTGTGGTAACTCCGTTTTTAAGGATATCACTTGATACTATAAAAGCATTAACCATATCGACAACTTTGCTTGCGTTTGGATTTATGTGTTTAAATTTATTCCTTTCGGAAATTAATGAGGAACTAAACAAACGACATATTGATTTTATTAATAACACCCAAATACATATAAGTTCTGCCTATAATGATTTTTCGTACTGGCTAAATAATCAACTGAATTTTAGAGAGGATTTAAAAGCAGCACAAGAAGAAGCGGAGAGACATGGCACTTGTGGAATTGTAGGAATGGAACCCATTGATCAAGAAGACGATTCAGATAGCCACTAATAAAATTTTAAAGCATTATCCTATAATAGCGAATAAATTTTTTTGATTGGTAAAAAGATGGCATAGTGAGCCCCAATCTCTAACAAAACTGAAGAATTGGATTTGAAAGTAGTATGATGTTATGAAAGAAAAGAAATACATAATTGATAATGCCGAGCTGATGGCAGAATGGAATTGGGAAAAGAATAATGAATTAAAATTCGATCCTAATGCACTAACCCTTGGAAGCAATAAAAAGGTTTGGTGGAAATGCAGTAAAGGTCATGAATGGCAATCATTGATAAATAACAGAAACAAAGGCTCAGGCTGTCCGTGTTGTGCTGGCCAAAAAGTAATAAAGGGCTATAACGATTTACAAACAACAAATCCATCATTAGCAAAAGAATGGAATTATGAAAAGAACAATGGATTAACGCCCATGGATGTCATGCCCAATAGTAATAAAAAGGCATGGTGGAAATGTAGCAAAGATCACGAGTGGCAGGCAACAATAATCGATAGGAACAATGGATATATTTGCCCATATTGCTCGGGTAAAAAAGTTCTAAAAGGCTATAATGATTTGCAAACTGTTAATCCAACATTAGCAGATACATGGAATTATGAAAAAAACGGAACTTTAAAACCTGAAAATTTTACCGCAAACAGTGGTCAAAAAGTTTGGTGGAAGTGCAGCAACGGTCACGAGCGGCAGGCAACGATTTCGAATAGGAATAGTGGGCGTGGATGTCCATATTGCTCAAGTGCGAAAGTTTTAAAGGGCTATAATGATTTACAAACGCTTAATCCGACATTAGCTAAAGAGTGGAATCGTGAGAAAAATAAAGATCTAACTCCTATAGATGTAACAACAAATAGCGGGAAAAAAGTATGGTGGAAGTGCGGAAAAGGTCACGAGTGGCAAGCAACAATTGCAAGCAGAAATACCGGGCGAGGATGCCCATATTGTTCGGGGCGATATGTCATTAAAGGCAAAAATGATTTGGAAAAAGTCAATCCAATTTTAGCGATGGAATGGCATCCAACCAAAAATCCAGGATTACTTCCATGTGATGTTGCTGCCAGTTCTGAAAAAAAGGTGTGGTGGAAGTGCGAAAAAGGTCACGAGTGGCAAGCAACAATTGCAAGTAGAAATAGTGGTAATGGATGTCCCGTTTGTAATTCTGAACGTCAAACATCTTTTCCGGAATATGCAATTGTATATTATCTACAAAAATATGGTTTGGATGTATTGCACTCATACAGAGGACGAGGTTACGAATTAGACATTTATATCCCATCAAAAAAAATCGCTATTGAATATGATGGATCTTTTTGGCACGAAAATAAAACAAGAAAAGATTTAGAGAAAAACCAAAAGTGTAAAAAAGATGGGATTAAATTATACAGAATAAGAGAAGGTTTACCTTCGTTAAATGATAGTTCCATAGATTTTGTTGTTCAAAAAGGACAAAAAGATTTGCAAAAAATACTTAAAAATCTTTTAAGCGAGATAATCAAATTAAACATTGATGTTAACCTTGAAAGAGATACAATTGCCATAGAAAACTTACGGGAATACACAGAAAAACATAATTCTATTTTGATTTCTAATCCCGAAATAGCCAGAGAGTGGAATTATGAAAAGAATGGTAATTTGAAACCAGAGCATTTTGCAGCAAATAGTAACAAAAAGGTATGGTGGAAGTGCGAAAAAGGTCATGAATGGGAAGCGTCAATTTATAGCAGAAATAAAGGACATGGGTGTCCATATTGCTCAAGCATAAAAGTCTTAAAAGGTTATAATGATTTGCAAACTGTTAATCCAGCATTAGCAAAAGAGTGGAATTATGAGAAAAACAAAGAACTAACACCTACGGACGTAATGTCTAATAGTGGAAAGAGGGTATGGTGGAAATGCGGCAAAGGACATGAATGGCAAGCCTGCATATCTCATAGAAATAAAGGAAGCGGTTGTCCT
>JBGVFW010000214.1:0-8168 GCA_045121315.1 Eubacteriales bacterium | reverse complement strand
GGTCAAGCGGTTAAGACACGGCCCTTTCACGGCTGTAACATGGGTTCGATTCCCGTACGGGTCACCAAAATAAAAAAAGCAAGTCGAAAGACTTGCTTTTTTTATTTTCATGAATAAGTTTAAGGGAATCGAACAAGGCGTCTAGAGAAACAGCCTAAATGGCTGTTTCTCCCGCCGACGACCAAAGCGCGTCGAGCGCTGCGACCGATTCCCGTACGGTTAACCAAACGCAACAAATCCGAACTATTTCGTAAGTAGAAATTGGTTCGGATTTGTTTCATGCTCACCACGCTTCGGTGAGTCTTATTTTTTCGTTATCGGTAAGAACCTCGTCTGCCATGATCGTGCGGAGAAGTTCCTTATCGCTGTCTATCTCGTGGAGATTCCAGAGTTTGCTCTTGTAAACGTTATCAACTTCAACGTGTGTGAGCGCTTCAAGATAGCGTGCATCGCGGTATGCGCGCGCGTCGGGCGTATAATCCACAACTACGGTATATTCCACATTTGGAAGAACGCTTTCAAGCGTTACCGTCGTGTATGCGTCACCGCGCACGTCAGCGGAGATAGGTGCGCCGTCTGCAAAAGCCGTGACCTTGCCGTTTTTGATATTTCTCATCTCAAGAGTGATTTTGCGTGCCACAGAGCCTTCGGAAGCCTTTATGCGAACAGTTTGTTTGCCTTCACCTTCCTCGGCGCAGAAGCTCGTATTTGCGCCGTCCTCATGCAGAGTATATTCACCGTTTCCGTTGAACGCCATAACGCGCAGATAATCGGGCGTATCGATACTGTTCGTATGCTTTCTGCCGTCGAGCGGGAAGAAACCGCCTTTCTTAGCAAGTACAGGAATACTGTCCATAAATCGTACCATATCTACCCATCTGCCGCCCTCGTAGGAGTCGCCCGTGAAGATATCCGTCCATCTGCCCTTGGGGAGCCAAACGCGAGTTTTCGCCATTCCCTTTTCATCCCCCTTGGTCACAACGGGAGCGGCAATAAGCTCTGTGCCAAACATATACTGTTCGGGGCAGTTATACGCCTCCTCCTCGTTAGGATATTCGTAATACATCGGCTCTATGAGTGCTCTGCCCTTATCGTTCGTATCTAGCATAGCGGAATAGAGGTAAGGAATCATCTTGTGTCTTAAGCGCAAAAATTCTTCCGCGATAAGCCCCGTGCCGTTTTTGTATGCGTGGGGCTCTTTCGTGCAATAATCGTAAGCGGTGGAGTGAAGTCTGTTGATGGGGCTGAAAACTCCATATTGAACAGAGCGCAGATAAAGCTCGTTATCCTTTGCGCCGCCCGTGTGACCACCGATATCGTGGCTCCACCACGTAAAGCCGACGTTTGACGCGGTTGAAGTGAAGTAAGGCAAATATTTAAGCGTTTCCCACGTGATATACGTATCTCCCGAGAAGCCGAGCGGGTAGCGGTGCGCACCCAATCCGGAGTAACGGGAAAGAATTAGCGGAGCGTGTTCCTTGCCGTTATCAAGCGTGTGGTAATGGTTAAGAACCCACATGATGTCAATTCCCGCAGCTTTGGCTCTGGGGCCCTGCTGCCAGTCTATCCACCAGAAGTCAACACCGTCGTGTTCGTACGGCTTGTGGAGTATTTTAAAATATGCGTTGATAAATTTATCGGATGTGAAGTCAAGGTCTACCTTGCGCTCTGTTTTGGGGTCTATGCCCATTTCCGTCGCCATTTCCTCATACATATCTTCAAAGAAGCGCACGCCCGTCGCGGGGTGGAGATTGAGTGTTACGGCGCAGCCGTGGTCGTGAACTTTTTTAAGAAAATCCTTGTAATCGGGGAAAAGGTCGGTGTTCCAGCTATATCCCGTCCAGCCCGAAGTGCCACCGTAATATTCGCCGCTTCTGCCGTCGAAATTATATCCTTTTTTGTTTCTAAGGTTTTTCGTATTCCAGTGCCAGTCCATATCGACCGTGGCAACTGTCACGGGGATATCGCGCTCTTCCATTCTTTCGAGAACAGAGAGGTATTCCCTGTCCGTATATTCGTAATAACGGCTCCACCAGTTACCGAGCGCGTAACGCGGTATCTTCGGAGTTTCGCCGCATATCATGTAGAACGCGCGAACGGCGGCGCGGTAATCTCTGCCGTAAGCAAATATGTATATATCAAGCTCGTCGCGTCTTTCCTTGCGTATCATTCCCTCTGACGTAAGCACGGAAGATTTCGTATAATCGAGCACGGCGACGCCGTTTTTCGACACAACGCCCATATCGAGTTTTATCTTAGTACGAGAGCCATCATCCTCTATAAAATATTCACCGTCGCAACGGTCCAGCGTGCAGTATGTGCCGCGCATATTTTCTTTATTATCAAGCGCGATCTTCTTGCTGTCAAGCACAATGTGGCTCTCTGCAAAATTTGCGCAGAGCACAAGCTCGGCTTTCGCCGTTTTTACACGAAGCTCGTTTTCGTTTTCTTCTTTTTCGAAAGTGACAGAAGGCATATCACGGAACCAAACGGCTTCCGTTGCTTCGTCGCAAAATATTTTTCCTTCATCTTTTTCTACGCGGAAAAGACGGTCTGCCAGAATCGTCACGCGGTATTCGCCCCAAAGCAATATATTCGCGGGGTTTGCCATCGGGCGGGTTTTAGCTATAAGGTGTTGGTCTAACATTAAAATTTCTCCTTGGATATTTTTTGGTATAACCGAGTTTATTCTACCATTTTTAGTGGAAAAATCAACATCTTTTATAAAATTGAGAAAAAATTTTAAAATTTCATTTAAAGTTTACAAAAACCCTTATTGATTTTCGCGCAGTTGCATAGTATAATATTTATAATGTAAATACATACTGAAAGGAGATGATGTTTGTGGCAGAAGATTACAATGACTACGGCAGTTACCGAAAATATCTCGAAGACGAAGAATTTAAAAGCCGACCTATTATAAGAAAGATATTCAGTTGGCGCGGTTTTAAATTTGGAATAAAATTGTTGGCATATCTTGTGGTAATAGGCATTTTCGCCCTTTTGCTTTGGAGAATATTCTCCTCCAAAAATCCACAAAAAGCTTCTGATCTGATTTGGACGCAAAGATCATACGCCGCATACAAAGAATACGGCAGCGACCTTTTGATGTATACACAAGACCTTAAAAAAGTGTTTGAAGAGGACGGCAAATTCTCGATATACGAGCTTCGCTACATCCCCGCTTCAAGCGAGATTCAGTTTACGATTCGATACAATAAGAGCACTCTCGATACTCTCGCAGAGGAACTTACGGAAAACAAGCGAAAGGAGTTAGGAGATGCATTTACGGAAGCGGATATGATAACCGTGAACAAACTTCCGGAAATGCCATTTGTTTTCGCCCTGCGTGACGACCAAGGAAACGCATACACGGAAAGTGAATACACGACCTTTACGAAAGGAAGATATACTTATCTGCGTATAGCTTTCTCCGGCGTTGACCTATTTGACGTAGAAAAGCAAACTCCCTCTTCATACTTCCCCACACCCGATGTGGAAAACTCCTCGTATATCTATAAGGGACGCTTCTCTCCAGATTACACGAAAGAAGCTATAAAGTCCCTGTATCTTGATTCTTATTACGTTGGCGACACCACGAAAACGGAATCGTTCTCGGAAAAAGTAACGGTTTACAGCACATCAAGGCAGACTACCGTTTACGACTATTCAAGCGAGCTTCCCAAAGGCGCGACAGCCGACCTTGCGTATGCGTCGGCAAAGCCGGAGGAATAATAACACAGTTAAATAACATTGACCGGGCGGAACAATCGCGTGGTATGTTGCCGAAAGGTATTACCATGAGGAAAGTCCGGGCTTCATAGGGCAAGGATAACGGATAACGTCCGCCGAAGGTGACTTCCGGGAAAGTGCAACAGAAATAAACCGCCGTCCTCGGACGGTAAGGATGGAAAGGCGAGGTAAGAGCTCACCGACCCGCAGGTAACTGCGGGTGCCATGTAAACCCTATCCGAAGCAACGCCCCGCGTTTATACGGTCTGCCCGACCAAAGCGAAAGCTTGGCGCGCGGCGGCAACTTGCCGAATGGCAAGTAAGGTATGTGGCAACACACATCGCAGATAGATGATTGTTCTCGACAGAACCCGGCTTACACGCCCGGTCAATATTGTTTATAAAAACCTCTTCACTCTTGGCGTGATACTCTTAACGGAGTATCACGCCAGTTCTATTCGCCTGCGGCGAGTTCTATTGCTTCGCAGTGATATTCGGCTTACGCCGAGTGGTATTCGCTTTGCGAGTTTATGGCGAGTAGAATATCACTGAAGCCGTAAGGCTTCAATATCACTATCGCGACAGCAATAATATCACTCCGACGAAGTCGGAATATAACTCTTGCTTTCTCTGCTGTTTTGTGGTATAATGGGGCTAATCAAAAGCCTCCCTTTACACAAGGGAGCCTCAGTATGCGCGCAACTTTAGGGGTATGGGCTTTGCCCTGTGCCTTTGTAATACAAAGGCGAAACTTGCGATAAAGTAGGACAAAAAGAGCACTTAGCAGAGAAAGGGAGAACAGAATGATGCATTCCATTGAATCGAAATTTTTTAGTGTTGTTTACGATGAAAATGACTCTGATTTTATTGAGCTGTTTTTGTCCGTGATTGATAGCACATATGATAGTATCATTCGAATTTTTCATTTGGAAATAAACCACAGAAAGTTTACTCTGCATGTTTGTCCCGATGTACAGTCTTTCAAAAGACTCACAGGAATTTCAGATGACATGTATCAGGAGTGGATGGTGGGATTTGCAGATTATACAAACGAAAATTTATGCCTGATATCTCCCAACGCAGTGCAGGATAGAACTTTGGAAGACATGATCAAGGTAGGCAAACACGAGGTGATCCATATAGCCCTTGGCCAGATGTGCAATCCTGATGAAACAGATATTTTTATTTCCGAAGGTGTTGCAGTTGCATTTGCCGATCAAATCAATATTCATAATCTTAGCCTTGAAAATTATCCCTTAGCGGGCAAATTAACTGATGAAACTTATTTTTATGAGAATAATGGCTATCTTTATTCCGGTGTCTATGTTTTACACATCATAAAAAAATATGGAATCGATACGTATAAACAACTCTATATGAGGAAAGAACCTTTAGATAAATATCTATACGAAGGTTTTGAAAAAGAGGCCATACAGAGTCTTTTGCATGAATGTAACATTCATAAATAATTATTTTCAATGTACATATAAGTACCTGTTTATCTAACAGTAAAATCCCCGACAGACCTTAAAAATCTGTCGGGGTTAATTATTTGGTTTACTGCAGAGTATTCTTCAGTTATCCGTAGGGGCATTCCGCGAACGCCCGCGGGCGAACACAGTTCGCCCCTACCGTGGGTTAGGTGATTTCTCCGCTAAGAACATCACGCTTTGTGAAGAGGTTTTTTTCATTTTTACCGCTTTTCTTTATTTAAAAGAAAAGCGGCGGAAAAGAAGTAAAAAAACTTGCAGGTTTATCGCTTGTTCTGCCGAAAGCTTTGAGCGGTTCGGCTTCCCGAACAATTAAAATTGTTCGGAACCTCGCCGAGTTCCGTCAAGTTCTGATTTGGACATAATCGCGTGTTGGTATATAAAGAATTTCACGAGTTTTAAGCTTAAAGCAGATATCGAATGACCTCGGCTTGTTCCGCAATGCCTGCCTTCGTGGGGAGCCGACATCGCCCTTCCTTCTCCCCCGCACAAGCGGGTAAAGCGAAGGGCTTTTTGCTTCTTTTGGTAAAACTTTTTCTTTCAAAAAGAAAAATACCCCATACTTGCGTATGGGGTAAAAAATCAAATATCGTATTTTGCAAGTTCAGCGCGAACGAGCTTTGCAATCTCCTCTACCGCTGTGTCGATAGCGAAATCAGCCTTAAAGCTCTTATCGCGGAAGGAAACTTCCACAACGTTTCTGTCGCAAGTCTTGGGGCTTACAACAACGCGAACTGGTATACCGAAAAGGTCTGCGTCAGCGAACATTGCGCCGGGGCGGATATCTCTGTCATCGTAGAGAACTTCAACTCCCGCTTTCGTGAGGTCTTCGTAAAGCTTATCTGCAACAGAGTTTACTTTGTCGTCGTCGCGGCGGAGGTTGCAAACTTCAACCTGCCAAGGAGCGATAGACATAGGCCAAATAGGACCATAGTTGTCGTGGCTTTCCTGGCAAATGGAAGCGGCAAGTCTGCCGACACCAATACCGTAGCAACCCATGATAGGATGTTTCGCAACGCCGTCTGCGTCTAGATACGTCATATCCATGGATTCCGTGTATTTTGTGCCGAGCTGGAAGATGTTGCCCACCTCAATACCGCGGCTGATAGTGATGATAGGCTTGCCGCATACGGGGCAGATAGCGCCTTCATAAATCTTCGCAACGTCAACGTAATCAACCTTGCCGTAGTCACGCTCGATATTGAAGCCTGTGCAATGGTAGTCAACCTCGTTCGCACCGCAAACGAAATTGTTGATGCCTTTAAGAGAAGAATCAAATACGACCGTCGTGCCTTTTGGCAAGCCGACAGGGCCGATAAAGCCTTCAACGATACCGCTTTCAAGTGTGATGAAACCGGGGTGAATTTCCTCTTTAAGATAGTTGCGAAGCTTTGTTTCATTAACTTCAAGATCGCCTCTGATGAATACAACAACGTATTCGTCCGTCATATTCTTCTGGTAAACAACAGCTTTGCAAAGGTTCTTGTCGCTTACGGAAAGGTATTTTGAAACGTCCTCAATAGTTTTTGCGTCGGGCGTGTGAACTTTCGTCATTGGAGCAAGCTCGCCTGCTTCGTTGTTTACAACGCAGTCTGCGGCTTCCATATTAGCCTTATATCCACATTCGGGGCAGATAGCAAGCGTATCTTCACCGATCTCTGTGAGGAGCATGAACTCGTGGGATATCTTACCGCCCATCATACCGGAGTCAGACTTAACGGCAATAACGTTTTTCGCACCTGCACGGGCGAAAATTCTTTCATATGCTTTGTAGCAAAGATCGTAATACTGTTCCAAATCTTCCTGAGAAGTGTGGAAAGAGTATGCGTCCTTCATAGTAAATTCGCGAACGCGAATAAGACCACCGCGGCAACGGGGTTCGTCACGGAACTTGGTCTGAATCTGATAGATCATAAAGGGGAAATCGGCATAAGATTTCGCTGTGTCACGCGCGAGGTGAACAGCAGCCTCTTCGTGAGTCATACCGAGAACCATGTTGTTGCCGCTTCTGTCCTTGAAGCGAGCCATTTCGCTACCGATGCTCGTATATCTGCCGGATTCTTCCCAGATAGTTGCGGGCATTACAACGGGCATGAGGACTTCTTGACCGTCAATTCTGTCCATTTCTTCACGAATGATATTTTCTATCTTTCTCGTAATGCGCTTTGCGGGCATAAAGAGAGAGAAACTACCGTTACTGAGGTATTTCATATATCCACCACGCATCATAAGAGCGTGGCTTGCGATGGAACAATCTTTCGGAGCTTCTTTAAAGCGTTCGCCGAGCAGTTTGCTAACCTTCATTTTTTTAATCTCCTGATTTTTATAGAATAATTATGTATATTATAGTTATTTTATCATCATTTATGGAATATGTCAACTGATTATTCGCTTTTTCTTGTTTAAAGAAAAAGCTCGCAAAAACAAAAAAAGGATTCAGTGAGATTCGCCCCGCGAACAACGTGAGCGTTTCGCCGCATACCAGCACGGCACAAATCAAAAAGGGGTATAGCTTTGTTCGCACCAAAGCCACACCCGTGAAATATAAATTTTGATAAAACAAAAAAAGGATTCGGTGAGATGAATCCTTTTTCTTTCTTATTTACGCTTTTGCGTTGTTGAGCATCTTTGTGAATCTGCTCTTTTTTCTTGCGGCATTGTTCTTATGGATAATACCGTGAGAAACAGCCTGGTCGATCTTCTTAACTGCAGCTGTGTATGTTGCTTCGGCAGCTTCCATATTGCCGGATGCAATAGCAGCTTCATACTTCTTCATAGAAGTTTTAAGAGCCGATTTGAGAGCTTTGTTCTGAGCAGCTTTTGTTTCGTTAACTTTAACGCGCTTCTTTGCAGATTTGATATTCGGCATGTTCGTCAATACCTCCTTATTTTTCCGATAGACGCGACCTTTGCAATGAGAGGGTTGCTCGGGCTCGCTTCTTATCA
>JBGVFW010000213.1:0-34485 GCA_045121315.1 Eubacteriales bacterium | reverse complement strand
GCCAAGATTTTGTATGACGGGATCGTGGAGAACGAGGGCGCGGAAATCAAGGAAAACCGCTTGGTTTGCTCGTATGCGTTTGCCGTCAGCGAAGAGAATGCGGCAGGCGGCACGATCGTCACGGCGCCGACTTGCGGCGCGTGCGGCGTACTCCCGGCGGTGTTGAAATATTCGCAGGAAAAGCAGGGGTATAGCGATAATGAAATCGTCAACGCTTTGGCGACGGCGGGGTTGATCGGGAATCTGATCAAGACGAACGCCTCCATTTCGGGCGCGGAATGCGGCTGTCAGGCGGAAATCGGGAGCGCCTGTTGCATGGCGACGGCAGCGCTCGCGGAACTTCGTGGACTTACGCTCGGACAAATCGAGTATGGCGCCGAGGTCGCGATGGAGCATCATTTGGGCTTGACGTGCGATCCTATTTGCGGACTGGTGCAAATTCCCTGTATCGAACGAAATGCGGTTGCGGCAATGCGCGCCATCAACGCGGCGTCGCTCGCCTACTTTTTATCGGACAGCAGAAAAATTTCCTTCGATTTGGTCATTCAGACGATGTACGAGACGGGGAAAGACCTCGCTCATCCCTACCCTGAGACGGCGGAAGGGGGCTTGGCGAAACTGTATAAAAAATAAAAACGAGGCACCCATGTACGCGTTGAACGCCATTTTGAGGGGGCGAACACAAGCGCGAAAGGGGACGGTTTTCGGACGAAAAAATTTTTTTTCAAAAACGCGAAAAAAATCTAAAAAATCCCGAAAAAATACTTGACAAATTCTATGAAATGAGGTATTATATACAGGCACTTGTTTGTGAGTGCTTTGGCTTATGGCCCAGTAGCTCAGTTGGTTAGAGCGCCAGCCTGTCACGCTGGAGGTCGACGGTTCGAGCCCGTTCTGGGTCGCCATAAACGCCTTGGTAGCTCAGTTGGTAGAGCAGCAGACTGAAAATCTGCCTGTCGGTGGTTCAATTCCGCCCCAAGGCACCACAATATGCCGGTGTAGCTCAATTGGCAGAGCAGCTGATTTGTAATCAGCAGGTTGTGGGTTCGAGTCCAATCACCGGCTCCACAACGAAAAGAGCTACATCGTAAATATGGGCAGATTCCAGAGCGGCCAAATGGATCAGACTGTAAATCTGACGTCTTCGACTTCGGTGGTTCGAATCCACCTCTGCCCACCAAAACACGGCAAATATGCGAAAAATAACGCATATTGCCGTGTTTTCTTTTGCATTTTTGAATAAATATTCACTAAAAAATGCGTTTTTGATAAGGTTTGGTGAACAATTTGGTGAACAAAATCGTCCAAAAATCCTTATTTTTTGCGGCTTTCAAGCGTAGGGAATACGACCATATCCATCTGCTCGCGCATAAAATTGTCGGGGAAATGTGTATAGACCTTTCCTACGAGTCTTTGTGGACTATCTCCCATCCAAATATCGACGATGTCAGGTCGGTTTATGTATTGCTGACAAATCGTAGAAAAAGTATGCCTAAGGCAATACGCTGTTCTATCTCCATCTCCGAGTAATGATTTCCATAATTTGTTGTATTCCCATTTTCCCGTACAATTGAATGTAAGCGGTTTATCCCAGTCAATCAATCCCTGTGCTTCCTTCGGCACGGGGATTTTTTTGTACTCGATTTTCCCATTCTTACGTTTTCGGTTCCTTGCGATCAGGAAATCATCTTCTCTACGCGTTTCTTCGTCGATTTCGCAGGGGCGAAGTCCAAAGAAATAGAGCAAATATGCACCTTGCCTGATAGACTCAAATTCTGGAAGTTTAACTCGCTCTAAAAAGGCGTATATTTCCTCTTCAGATAGAGCAACGCGGTTTTGCCTTTCTGCTTTTTTGAAACGAATTAGAGCTACTGGATTATGTTGAATAATTCCACTTGCTACCGCATACTTGAAAATACCGTTAAAAAGAGTACGGAGTTCCTCGTATTTGCGGGGTTTTACCTCTTTCATGACCGAATCGATATCACCTGTGCGTATGAGCTTAATCGGCTTTTTACGTAGATTATCTGGTAATGATTGAAAGTTTGCATAAAACCTTTTCAATTCCTTTTCTGTCACGGTACCTTGTTTATATTGGTACCATTCGTCAAAAACTTCTTCAAGAAGGTTGATTCCCGTTTTGATTTTTTTAACTCGATACTTCTCGATTTCTCCTGGCAATGTCTTTGCCAGGAATTTTCTTTTTGCTTCCGCCAGATCGGTGGAGGAAGCTGTTATATTGTATCCATTAGAGCGGTAGCGTATTTCGTAGCAGTACGAATGCCTGCCGCTTTCTTTTTTTATTACGTGGGCTGCAAGCCCGTTTCCTATAAATTCTTTTTTGAATGTTGACGCCATCATTGAACTCTCCTTTTGTGTGAATTTAATGATTGTCGTAACAGATTTTGCTTGTGTTTGAATATATGTATTACCTCTATTCTCTAAATCAATCAGCCGTTCGATTAAGGCTGTGCAGTCGCTTGCGATGTTCATGACCTCGCGGCGTTCCTTCGCCATCATCAATTTTTGAGTTATCGTAATCAAATCGTCTGATAAATTACTGTTGTGCATTTGTCTTTCCCTCCTCGTATTTTTTATAAAAGATAAATTTTATAAAACTGACCGAGTGGGAATATAGACAAATAATTGCAGTTGATTGCAATAGAGTGTTGATAATTCGTTTCTCCGCTAAGGCTTTCCATTTGTATCAATTGCGATACGCACCATTTGCTTCACGCCTCGAACATACGCCTTTCCGATCTTTTCTTCCGCTTCGGCAAATAGATTGATAAGCTCTCTGTCTTCATCGGAAAGAGCAATCAAGTGGTTATCACTCAACCCGAGCGCGCGTTCTTCTTCCGTCCATCGCGGTGATTCAAGCCCGAGCGCACGTTCTATTGCTTGTACTGTGTCAATGCGAGGATATTGTGATATACCAGAGAAAATTTTTTTAATTGTGCTTATTGATAAACCTGAGCGTTTTGAAAGTTCATCATACGTAATATGGTTATCTTTCATGTATTTTTTAATAGCTTGTATTTCCATTTTGTAACCTCCTTAGCACAAGTATACAAAAAAGTTCATATTTTGTAAACTTTTTTTAATAAAATAGCGTAAAAATAGTTGACAAGTTCAAGAAGTTATTCTATAATAGAGTTATAAAGTTCATAAAAAGGAACTAAAACGAGTAAAAAAAATAAAAGAGCCTTGATAAGGCTCTGAACGAGGAGAACAATGCAATTGATAGGAAAAATAGTAATGTTTCTATTTATGCTTATTCCCGGATTGATTTTTATAATACTTGGAATTGATTTATTTATTGAAGAAATAAGAAAGATCGTATCAAGGGGATTTGAGCTTTTTGACTTATGTTGGATATTATTTATTTTCTTTCTTATTATTGGAAGTCTTTCTGTTATTGGGTTTGGTATTAGCCTGTTTTATCTTGAATTTTAAGTCGCCTTGCGTAGTTTTCAATTTGAAGACAAGCACTTTAGGTAACGTATTAGGATCCACAGAAAACCAAATCAAGAAATGTTGGAACGGTTGGCAGTTGCACTTAATTGCACTGTTGCGGACCTTTTATAAAGATAATGCAAACAAACAAAAAGAAGCCGTTTTCCTAAAACGTTCTTTGGGGGACGTAAACGACTTCTTCTTGCTCAATTTGTTTAGCTACGCTTTGCAGTTTCCATTATGGCTATCGTTACCACTCACGAATTCCTCACGGAAGACACGGTTAACACTACCGCTTGCAATGGAAACAGACATTTTAGGAACTGCCTTTCTTTAAGCCGTATCACTTTAAGCAGTTGGGTTCTGCTTTTTGCAGCCCTTAGCTGATACGCTTACGGTAGCAACGGGCGAATTCAAAAAGTTGGACAAAATAGTATCCTCCTTATAATGGATTCGCCTGTTGGGGCGTAGTTATTTATAAACATATATTTACATAATTAAACAAATAAAAAAGGTGAATGAAATGGAAAAGAGAAAAGAGCTGTTAAAATTATTGATTGACAAGGGTATCACGCAAGTGGAGTTAGCGCAGCGGATAGGTGTAAGTTTTCAAAGCTTGAATTATTGGATTTCAGGGAAACGAAATCCATCGTTAAAATCGATTGAGCATTTATCAAAAGAACTTGGAATGTCGACTGATGAAATTATAAATCTTTTTCTAAAAAACGAAGAGGAGGTAAAGGATAATGACGTTAAATGAGTATCTCAAAAGCCGTGGGTTAACGATTCGGCTTGTATCGCAGCAGATGGGTGTATCTCGACAGGCTCTTTGCAAGTACGGGATAGATTCTGTCCCTTCGGCAAGGACGCTTGGTAACATTGCCTCGGCGATGACGGCTCTCGGAGCGGAAACGACCGTTGCTGACTTGGTATCCAACGTTCCCACGTTGTGCGAATAATAAGGAGGAGAAATAACATGAAAATAACGAAAGATTACGAAGGCTTACGTAGGCTGGAAAACGGGGATTATGTTCTCGATGGAAATTTAATCAGCGATGAAGATATCGAAATAGACCTCGATGATAGACTTATTGTAAGAGGGAACATTGAAGCCAAGAAAGATATCAGAGTCAATGTAACATTGCTCGTTGACCGTTGTATCAAAGCAGGTTGTGGTATCAAAGCAGGTTTGGGTATCAAAGCAGGTTGGGGTATCAAAGCAGGTGAGGGTATCAAAGCAGGTTGGGGTATCGAAGCAGGTTGTGGTATCGAAGCAGGTGAGGGTATCGAAGCAGGTGAGGGTATCAAAGCAGGTGAGGGTATCAAAGCAGGTGAGGGTATTATAGCTAAAACATATCTAAGCGCAGGAAAACGAATTTTCGCTGGTACTTCGATATATAGAACAAGCGAAGATTGCGATCAAACGATAAGATGCGAAGAGCTTAGGAGCGGAGAAATCTGTTACGGGGAACTTATCATAACGAAAAAAACAGCCAGTATTTGACAATAATGCTGGAGAATAATATGCAAACTTCGTTGTCGCCAAACGAACGAATAAATAAAACCGACACGTGGCGGTATATCCGCGTGAAAGGAGATATATTATGAAATACATTAAAACGGTAGGAATTTATGAAATTTGCGAAGCAAGCAAAGAAGAGTGCAAGAAAGGCTATATGGGCGTGATGTGGGAGTACCAGTGCTTTTGCGTTTTTTACAAAGACGAAGAACCATACGAAAAGACTCCTCGCATTATCGGCATGAGTGAAGGTGACTTTGACACGCTTGAAGGAGCGGAAAAGTGGTGCAAGCAATATTCGTAATAGAAAACCGACCCGTGGCTGTATATCCGCGGGAAAAAAACTAAGGGGTGGCGTATGGCAAAGAATAAGAAATTTCTGAAATTCTTAAAAGGGAAAGGAATCAAGCAAAAGGCGTTGGCGGAACGGCTTGGTATCAGCGTCAGAGCGGTAGAGCATTGGGTAAACGGAAGAAATAGACCGTCTATCATCTACCTGATCGAGATGTCAAAGCTGTTCAAAATGAGCATTGAAGGCGTATACGATATGTTCAGGGAAAGAAATTAACGGAGGAATAAGGAAATGGGAGTTAAATTAGGTTGCGGAAGTCAAGACGGAGGAATTGATTCCATCATGACGGAGGAATGGATCGAAGAGGAAATGCTCGCGGAAAAGATGCGGATGCGGCTTCACATTTTGAAGATGCTTGCGATCTTGCACCCGGGAATCACGGTAGCAGAGGGGAACGAACTGTTCAAAGGGATGAGCGAAGCGGCTTTACTCGACTATATCGACCTCATGATGAAGGTACGTAGGCAATTACGAGGTGAAGTATGAAAGTCGAAATCGAAAACGGCATCCTTGTCTGCGGCACGGATAACGAATGGAAGCATCTTCCGGAGAACGAGCATTTGTTCTTGCATGACTGCTTTGGATTTTGGGAAGGCTTCACGAAGGAAGGGAAACTTCGTTGGTATGAATTACATACGAACAATTCGGAGACGCTTGAATGGCGTATGCGGCATATGCTCCTGTATGCGAAGACGTACGACGTAGAGGTGACGGATGAAGTCCGTGCGCTGTATGCGGAGGTTAAAGAGCGCGCGGATGAAGAGCTGAGGCTTAAACGTCAGGCGGAAATTTTAGAGGCGAAACGCAGAAAGTGGGAATACCGGGAGCGGACAGGCTGTGCGGACTGCCGATTGTGCGAACGCATCGGGGACGGATGGTTCAGATGTCAGCATTCTGGGGATGAGTTGGAAGTCAGGTTTTCGGAAGTTTGGGACCCTGTGTCGAAGAGCATGATCATATTCCACGAGGTAGGAGTGCCGAACGTGCATTGTAAGGATTATTATCAGGAAAGAAAGGAATGGAGGTAATAGGTAATGGGAAAGTTTGACCTACTTTACGGGATAAACGTAAACGAAAAAGTTGAAAAGAAAGGGAACTTGAACTACTTATCATGGTGTTATGCGTGGGCGGAGTTCAAGAAGGTGTATCCGGATGCCACGTACACCGTCGAGAAGTTTGACGGTACGTTCTGTTCGGGGAACGAGAAGATGGGCTACATGGTATATACGAGCGTGACGGCGGATGGATTGACGCACGCTATGTGGTTGCCGGTCATGGATCAGAGGAACAAATCGATTTTGCAGCCAACGTCCTTTGACGTCAACAAGGCGATCATGAGATGCCTGACAAAGAATCTTGCCATGTTCGGACTTGGCTTGTACATATACGCAGGTGAGGATTTACCGGAAACGGAAATGACGGAAGATGAAAACGTGAAACCATTCCATAAACCTTCTACGACGCCGCAGAATAAGCCTAAAAACGACGTAAAATCGAATGATAAACCGAAAGGCTTTGAACGTATCACGACGAGTGAGTTGGTGGGCGTATGGGGCGTTGAGAACGTCAAGGAAACGATTGCGTGGTTCGAAAGGAGATTCGGCGTAGAGTTTAAGGACTGGGACGAAGAGCTCACGGAAATGGCAAGGGAGAAACTGAAAGAGCAGAAAGCGAAAAGGGAGGAATCGGAACGTTACAAATCGGAGTTGAAGAGTATCAGCGATGATGAGTTACCGTTTAAGTAAGGAGTTTAATAAATGAAAGATAGTTTTATTTTCTACGCTTCCTTCGACGAAGCATTAAGAGAGTTGCCAGATAAATCAAGATTAAGAATTTATGACGCCATAACAGACTATGCTTTGCGAGGCGTTGAACCTGAATTAAAGGGAATAGAAAAAGCTGTGTTTTCCCTTATAAAACCTCAGGTTAAGGCAAACAACCAAAGGTATGAAAACGGTTGCAAAGGCGGAGCCCCGAAAAACAACCAAAACGCAAAAAAGTTTGTTTTAGAAAGTGATAAAAAAACAACCGAAAAACAACCAAACGAAGAAAAAAAACAACCGAAAAACAACCAAAAACAACCTAATGAAAATGAAAATGAAAATGATACCCCCTTTTTATTCCCCCCACAAGGGGAGAAAAAAACAACGTTTGCAGACGATTTTTTTGCAAAATACCCGAGGTATGCCAAAGACAGGGATAAAATGCGTCTTGACGCGAAGTACGACGTACTGATTGCCGAGTTCGAGAAATCGAAGTATTTGCGAAGTCTTTACACGGTCAAGCAGATCAACGAGCTGTATCCGCTAATCATCAACGGGGAGTTTCGGGATAAGGACAAGCAGACGAAGCCGGACTTTATTGCAGGGATAGAGGCGAAGGCGGAGCGGGAAAGATGGTACGAAGCACGTAGACGTGAGGCGGAAAGCAAGGCGGAAAGCGTCCTTGACAGGTTTTTGCAGGATGAAGAGTTCAGCAGGATACATAAACGGTTGCGGATGTTGGAGCTTGATTTGGCAAAAGCAGAGATCGAGGCGGATACGAAGAAGATGACGAAGTTTACGCAGGAAAAGGCGCGGCTTACGATGCAGTATCGCGGAATTATTGAGCGCAACGGAATGACGGAGGAGGATTTAATGCCAAAGTGGCATTGTAGCAAGTGCCAAGACACGGGGTATTTGCAAGACGGAAAAATGTGCGATTGTTACGAAGGAGGACGGTAATGAAATGGGCAAAACAGGCTAATGGCGACTGGATAGCGCAGGGCGAGAAAGGGCATTTTCTGCTTTGGAAAGACGGCGGGATATGGCGTGGACTGTATATGCACGAGATCGGCAGAGTGGTCATTTTCCGCTTTTACGCGAAGTACTTAAAGGGCGCAAAGGAGTTTTGCGAAGAAAATTATTATTGGGAGGCTTGATCATGGGAGACTTACGCAAGAAGATTATCGGAGAGGTGGATGCGGAGCTGTACGTTCCCGCCATCGGGCAAAAGGTATGGTTGATTTACGAGGAGTGCATATTCGTGGATACCGTTTACTGCTTGGGGAAAGATACGTTTATCATTTTGTCGTTCAATGGGAACACGAAAAATGATTTTTGGGAATGGCGCTACAAGGATTTCGGGAAACGTTGGTTTACGAATTTCGAAGCAGCGAAGGAAAAGTTGCTATCGAATTATAGCGAGGAATACGATCTCATAGAGCATGACACGACGTGGTACGAAGTGGCTTGTGTGAACGGATAAAAAAACAAAAAAATTGCATTTGAATGCAAAAATAAACGTGGAAAAAGGAGATTATTATGGGAAACTACGAACAATTCAACCAGTTGATGCTTACGGATAACGGTGCTTTGACCGTTGAACAGCAGCAATTCAAGGACCTGCACGAACGCATATGCTACAACGCAAGATTGAGCGCGGAGCATTGGGTAGAGATGGCAAGCGGGATCCGCGAGATGCGGGAGAATAAGCGATACAAGGCGGCAGGATTTGAATCCTTTGGCGAGTATACGGAGAACGCGCTCGGCATCAAGGAACGACAGGCGTACAACTACGTTGCTGTCATCGAGAAGCTACCGGAATCCTTTGTCAAGGATCACGCGACGGTTGGCGTGACGAAGCTCGCGTTGCTGACTTCCGTAACCGAGGAAGAGCGCGATGAAATCCTTGAAAAGATTGACCTCGATACGGCGAAGACGACGGAGATCAATGCGGCGGTAAAAGCTGCGATTGAGGAACGGGATAAAGCGACGGAGCAGCTTGCGATTACGTTGGAGGAAAAGGCGGCTGTTGAGAAAGAGAACGCAGAATATCAGAAAGAGTATTCAGATCTTGCAAAGGAGCATAAAATCATCACGTCGGAGAACGAGAAACTTCGTAAAAAGCTCGAGGAAAAGGAGAGTGAAGCGCCGGCTGTGATTTATCAAGCGGATCCTGATCAGGAAGAACGGATCAAGAAGGCGCAGACAGAAAAGCATGAGGCTGAAGATAAAATGCGCACTGCGCAGCTTGCGAAAGAAGCTGTTCAGCAGGAAAACGAAGAGCTTAAAAAGAGACTTGAAGAGGCTGAGAAAAAGCTTTTAGAGCCTGTGAATACGGAGCCGGCAAGGGTGGAAATCAAGGGAGACGCAGTGGTAGTTTTTAAGGTTAAATTTGGGATATTTCAAGACCTAATAGACGAGATGCACGACCTTCTCGGCGAGATGAACGAAGAAACGGCGGGGAAATGCAAAGCGGCAATTCGTGCGGTATGCCAGGACTGGGGGATTTGAGGAGGTACGTAAGATGAAAGCTTTTGAATTTATTGAAATGCAAAAACAGGATCTCGAAACGCATAAGGACAAGCTTATACTTGCGCAAGTAGTAGCAGTGATGGAGGAAGTGCTTAAAGGCATTCCTAATGCGGAAATCGAGCATACGAGGACTGCCGAGGACTGCTATAATCAGATGTACGAATTTGCGAAAAGTAATAAGCAGAACAACGTATACGTATTCACACCGGATGGAACGATTGAATTTGTCAGGAAATACCTTGGCGTACCTGATCTTGACGAAACGGTTGTGGAGCCCGTAAAGGGAACGAGGAAGCGCCGGAATTTGGAGGATTTCTTCTGATGACACGCAGTAACGTAAAACTCGGTCGAATTGCGAGACCTGCAATCATGAATTTGGATGATCACATAATCGAGAGCAAGCCGTTCATGGATTGGTTGGACGGTAACTTTCAAAAAGTGATGTATTTCGAAAAAATCATGACGAAGAAGTACGTAGCCTACTGTGAATGCGGCGGTGTTTCTGAATTTGAGAAAGCAAAGAGCGGTGAAATAGGTCGGTGCCCCGTATGCAAAGCAGAGGTCCGCTTGCGTCACGCAAGGTATGGCGACTACAGTCAACGCAGGATCGTTGCTGTATTGGAAAATGACGAACTTGGGAACATTATTCAAAGGCTCTTTGTAGTTGATAAAACAACTCAATCTCCTTGGTCTTTCGGTAGGACAACTGTAAAATACGAAAAAAGAGAGGAAGGGCGTTATTATCTCGAGTGCAAAAGCGGGCTTGTCGCGAAGTATTATAAACCCGTATATTCGGGAGAATGGAAAAGCGGGAAGTGCCGCAGTCATGGTATGTGTTGGAGCTCATGGACTGCCGACGACTCTATGACCGTTACCTATCCGAGGAATCTTTCGAGTGTATTACGTGGCACGCCGTATGAGTATTCAGCGTTGGATATTGCGTGCCGCGAGTCGTTCGTGAATCCGTTCTATTACCTTGAAGCCTACAAATACGATCCTCAACTTGAAATGTATTACAAATTCGGGTTGGTTCGTCTTGCAGAGGAATTGATGGGTTGGAATATGTATTCATATTACGAATGCGCGCCACAAATCCGAGGGATAAAATCCATAAAAGAACTTGGGATTCATAGCATGGATGAACTTCCTGAATGCAGGAATCTTTGTTACTATAACCTTATGGCGCGAAAGGCTTGTAAAAGGTGGAATATCTCCAAAGAACTCATGCCGAAAGCGATGGAATTTATGTATAATCTTGTAAAACGTAGCGGATCTGATTTCGAGTATAGTTTTATGAAGAATGAACAGCTCTTCAAATACTGGCTTACGCAGGAAGAAATGATCCAAAACCCGAGAAATTTTATATCGGATTATACGGATTATATCAGTGATGCAATTGATCTTGGTCTGGATTTGAAGGATACGAAAATCAGCAAGCCGCATGATTTCAAAACGATGCACGACTGGGTTATGAAAGAGGTAAAGATCAAGGAAACGAAAATCTTCGATCAGAAAATCCTTGCTATTCATGACGCTATTCACCAGTTGTGCGAATGGGAAGATGAGAATTACTCGATAATCCTTCCTTCTACTTCGCAGGAAATTATTGAAGAGGGAGTACGTCAAAGCCATTGCGTCGGAAGATATTGTGAACGTGTGGCAAGAGGGGATAGCATAATCTTATTCGTCAGGAAGAAGAGCTCTTTGGAGAATAGCTGGTACACCATGGAGATTAAGCCTGATATGGACAATCTTGATATCGTGCAATGCCGTGGTTACTCCAATATGGACCGTACGCCTGAGGATGCAGAGGAAATCGCAAAGGTGAAAGAGGAATACGCAAAATGGTTTAACCGCCGCCCGACGAACGGGTATCATCGCGAAATTATTGCTGCGTGACGATCAAAATGCGTGCGGTTTGAAATAAAAAAAAGAAAAGATAGTTGTGCTTTGTGATAACGTGAATAGGGCGAAATCACGGCACGTCTGCCCATAAAATGCAAGGTCCTGAAAGCCGAGGCGCACGATCGGCGAGTAGGGGAATATTTGGAGGTGAAAAAATGACAAAAAAAGAATTTAAGAAGTTGAAAGTAGGAGACAAGGTGCAATTTTTTAGAGATCGGACGAGAATAAGTTTTTGGTCGGAAGGATTAGATAGAAAAATATTTACTGTTAGTCGTTTTATCGATGGTATTGTATGTGTTTTGGAAAACCCTTTCCGTTTTGAGTACGAATGGCTCGAAGTGTTCAAACAGATTATAATAACCGAACACGTTATTGACGGCAAAAAAACGATTGTAAAACTTTCAAACGGCAATGTAGGTATTGCCAAGTGTAGCCCCGACGACGAGTTCTCCGAATACGAGGGATTGCGAATTGCAACGGCACGCGCGTATGGAAAAGAGCCGTTCCCGAAAGCAGAGGAAAAGAAAAATCCGAAAAACGAGCCTTTCAAGGTTGGCGAGCGCGTACAGTTCAAGGCGTGGTCTGAAATGGAAAAAGAGTTTGGAGTTGACTTCATCGGCTCTATAAACTGCGAATATAGTTTTACGCGCACGATGAGATGCCTTTGCGGAACTTATGCTACTATTGAAATAATTGATGGTACAAGAGTTTATTTGAAAGACTTTTCTTCAAAAGGTAGAGAACTTTGTATTTTTTCCACCGACATGATTAAGCATATCGACAGGACGAAGAAAGGTGTGAAAAATACGCAGCGTGCGGAGGTGGAAGAATGAAAGAATTAAAACCTTGTCCTTTTTGTGGAAAGGACGTTAAAAAAATAATAGCACCGATGAATGGAACTGTTATGTTTATCTGCGATAACTGCGGCGCAGACGTTTGTTTTTTTGGCGCAGAGAAAGACAAAAAAGCTACAAATGCGTGGAATAGAAGATTTGGAGAGGTTGAAAGTAATGACGATTGAACGAGCAATAGAAATTTTAGACCATGAACACCGTGAACATTATGACAGCATTGATCCTGTCAATGAGGCGTGCATAATGGGGATGAACGCTCTTAAAGAGCTTGCAGAATTAAAAGAAAAGCTCGAAAGCGGTAGGTTGGTTGAGTTGCCGTGCAAAGTGGGCGATACGGTGTACGGCGTAGGTTTTACAGATTGTATGCGACGTCACGTTTCGACAGATAAAGAACAAAGAAGAATATTCAATGAGTGCGTTAAAATGGATGCGGATTGCAAAAAATGCAAATACGGCATTCCAGCGATTAAAAAATTCGTTTGCACGCAAATTCAACTTTGTGATGATAAGTATACATACATAGTCGGTAAAAAGTATGAAAATTATAGACCAGATGATGTATTTTTGACGAAAGAAGCTGCAGAGGCTCGGCTTAAAGAATTGCAGGAGAAAAAGAAATGAGCATTTTAATGATTTTTATCTTGTGGACGTGGGGTTTAACCCCGTTATGGGTAAACATCGTCGGAACAGTGTTGATGGGCATTAAAATTGTATGTAGCATATTTGCCGATGATTAATCAAAAGAATAAAAAATCTTTGAGGTTTTTATGAATAAAGAGCGCGAGAAATTATTATCTATTATTTTTCATCAATATAAATTCAATAAAAAGGAGTTGGCGCAGGATTATAATATCCCTGCGCCGTCAGGCATTGCGTACGATAAAATCAGAGTGAAGGGGGATTTATCCAAGAACGTTCCGCTCGAGATGACTGTGGAGTACATATCCAAGCGCGAGGAGCTTTTCAAAAAGGTATTCATCGTTGAAGAAGTCTTGAACTGGTTTAAGCTTGAAGGGCACGGTCGCGATCGATTTATTCAGTTGTTCTTCATCAACGGTGCGTCGTGGACGAAGGCGGAAATTATGTGTAATATATCACACAGCACGTTATCAATTTGGCGCAGAGAAGTTCTCGAAAAAGCGGAGGTCGTTGCAAAATGGGTGAATTTTTTTTGAAAGTTCGATTTTTCCGTACTATTTGACCGAAAAACTGTGTTATAATGGTATCGTGGTTGAACGACCTAATAACCTCCTTAATTTATTCCGTGTAAATCCCGCCGCGTCCTCCGAAGGTCGGCGGGGTTTTCATTGGGAGCAAACAAAGAGCTGATATGGATGCAAAATGGCAATAAAAAATTGGACAACTTAAAACCATTCAAATCTAATCAAAGCCGTGACGAAGCCGTGAAAAACGGAAAAAAAGGCGGTAAAAAAAGCGGGGAAATACGACGGAAAAAAAAGAAGACTGCGGATATCCTCACGACGATTTTAGACCTGCCTGTTAAAAGTTCAAAGCTGCAGGAAAAACTGGAAGACTTCGGCTTGCCAAATGATGAAGCGGTGGACGTCGAAACCGCCATGATGGTGGGTTTGGTTTCACAGGCTTGCAATGGGAGAGTCGATGCCATTGACAAGGTGCTCGAGCTGAAGAAAGAGGCGAACGGCAGCGGGGATGAATATCCGCCCGTCAAGATACCTGCGGAGCTCATGGTTGGCGCGTACGCGAATATCAACCGTCATATCAGTAACGGTACTACGAAGGAGGCAATCATAAAAGGCGGGCGTGGCGGTTGGAAGTCTTCCTATCCGGGCTTAAAGATACCGGAGCTGTTGATGACAAATCCATCCATGCACGCGCTGTGCTTGCGAAACGTCAAGGACACGCTCAAAGATAGCGTCTTTGAACAGCTCAAATGGGGAATTGACAAGCTTGGCGTATCGGACAGATTCAAGTTCACGACGTCGCCGCTCAAGATTGTGTATAAGCCTACTGGGCAGACGATTTATTTTCGCGGCGCGGACGATCCGATCAAGATTAAGTCAATCAAGCCGCCTTTTGGCTACATAGGCATTGTGTGGTTTGAAGAATTTGATCAATACGCGGGAGAGGCGGCGGTCCGTAATATTCGGCAATCGGCAATCCGTGGTACAGACGAGAACGGCGAGAGCCGCTCTATTATTTTTGAGACGTTCAATCCTCCGCCCACAGCGCAGGCTTGGGTGAATGCGTATGTGGCGGATATTGAGGGTAGGGCGAACGATCCGGAGAAGGCGAAGAAAGGCACGGAAATATTGCATACGTGCTATACCGACGTGCCTCGCGAGTGGCTCGGTGAGGAGTTCATCAACGAGGCGGAGGATTTGAAACGGAATAATCCAAGAGCCTATGAGAACGAGTATCAAGGCAAGGTTACTGGCACGGGCGGCAACGTGTTTGAAAACGTGGAAATCCGTGATATTACCGATGAGGAGATCGAGAACTTTGACAAAGCAAAGCAAGGTTTGGACTGGGGATATTTCCCCGACCCTACGGCTTTTGTGCGATTGCAGTACGACCCGTCTCGCATGATCATCTACGTATTTGACGAAGTCAAGCGTTTGAAGACTGGGAACGAGGAGCTCATCGATATCCTCAAAGAATACAAGAACACACAGACGATTGCAGATAACGCGGAGGAGAAATCCATCGCGTTTTTCCGTTCTAACGGGTACAACATTCGAGCTTGCGTCAAAGGACCCGGTTCCGTGGATTTTGGCGTAAAATGGCTTGCGAGCAGAGCCAAGATCGTGATTGATAGACGGCGTTGCCCTGAGACGGCGAACGAGTTTGAAAAATACGAATATTTGAAGGATAAAGACGGGAATTTTATCAGCGGATACCCGGATAAAGATAATCACTTTATCGACGCGGTGAGGTATGCGCTGAACGACGAGATCATGCGCTCGAAGGCGGCGGTGAAGAAGGTGAGGTATTGAAATGCTATACGATTTGAATTTTTTGAAGAAAGGCGCGGAGTTTCCGCCTCGGTGTGAGGTAAAGCGTTTGGACGCATACCGTGTAAACGCAATGCTGATGGAAGACGAGGCGTGGGCGGCGTTGCCGGAGTATGCAAAACGCGTAAAATACCTGCTTGCCAACTTCGCGTTACAATCGGACAAGATTTATCTTTTTAATGCAAATTATTGGGCAGACATGGTCCAAAAGACGCAGGAGCTCACGTACGGTGACCCGCCCGAATTTAAGGTCAATGGCAGAGAGGAAGACATCAAAACGATCTTGGATAGTACGGAGCTTGTATCAAAGTCAAAGGAAGGCGTGCAGGATTTCTGCGCTTTAGGTGACTGGGTCACGAAGGTGACGGAAACGTCGGAAGGTTGGCGATTTACCAACGTAGATCCTGCTACGTGGTTCCCCATCGTATCGCGTGAAAACGTGAAAGAAATCAAAATGCACGTGCTCGCGTGGATTGCGGACGTGGGGAAAGATAAGTACGAGCTGCACGTTCAGATTCACGAGAAGGGAAAATACACGAATAGAGCGTTCGCAATCAAATCCTACAACGCAGATAGCTATTATATCGTCAAGTCCACGAATCAGCGTATAAATTGCCCTACGTACGAAATCGGCGAAGAACTGCAAAAGAGCGGAACGGAGTTTAATCTCGGAACTTTTAACACAGGATTGAGCGATTTCGCTATCGTCTCCTCTGCGAATAACGCCGGCACGAGAAGTATCTACGGTACGTCCGACTTTGACAGCGTAACGGACGCGATCATGGAGTATAACGTCCGCCAAACGCTCAAGAACGTGGTTTTGGACAAGCATTCCGCGCCGCAATTATACGGACCGCCGCTCATCGGTGACGATGACAGTGGGTTCGGGAACTATCTCGAAATCGCTACCGGTGAGACGCCTCCGGGGTATCTCGTTTGGGACGCCAGTATGCAATCCGTGGAAAACACGATCACAGGCTTGAAGGACGATATCGCAAATCTTTCCGGCATGGGGTCTCTGCTGAACAGCAAAACGTTCGGTGAATCGCAGGGCTATGACGCGCTCATGATCAAGCTTGCGCCTGCGCTGATGCGCTCGGCGGGGAAGAAGGTAATCCTCGAAAAGCATTTGAAAAAGCTTGTCTCCTTGCTCTCCGTAAAATACGGAGCGGAGATCCCTGCTGAAGATATTACGGTACTTTGGCACGACGGAATCCCTGCGACGGAATCCGTGAGGGCGGATATCGCGGCGAAACACCTTGCCACGGGTTGGAGCAAGAAACGCGTTCTTATGCAGGATTACGGCTTTGACGAAGCAACGGCGGAAGAGATCATCGAAGAATCGCGCCTGGAAACGCCTGCAATGCCGTCCTTTGGCGTATATGAGGACGACACGAGCGACGAGAAGAACGAGGCGGACGAGGGGCAAGGCGGTGATAACGTCGAATGAAATACATAAGACCGCCCGACTTTAAGAGCGTAAGGGAGTTCGAGGCGCATTTCAAAAAGATCGAGCAGGATATCACCGAGCTTTTAACGACGGACGGAAGTGCTCGCACGGCGAACGAGCTAAACGAAAAGCTCTCGCAGGCGTTGAACGCGGCGGTGTCGTATCTTTCCAAGGTCAATCGTGACTTCACGGAGAAAGAGCTTCCGAAAGCCTTTCAGGAAGGGAAAGACAGAATCAAGGACCCGCCGAAGGTATCCGCAAAAGAGGCGTCGGAAATCCTTGAAAAACAGGGCTTTAAGTACGCGAAAAACAGTTTTTCACGCGATACCTATATAGAAATCCAAACCGCTACGAAAAGCGCAGGAGACGGGTTAAAATCGCGTGTAAATTCCATCATAAAGGATTTGCATAAAACCGGTCAGGACAGCGTTTACAACGTGCAACAAGCGATTGCAAAGGACCTTGCACAACACGGTATATTAACCGTTACGTATGCAAACGGTGCGAAACAATCCCTTCGGTCGTATGCGGCAATGGCGGCACGGTCTGCAAGGATAGAGAGCGTGAATATCGGAGAAATCGGCAGAGCGTTGCAATCCGGGACCGACTTGGTAAAGATGACGGAAATGCCGCAATGCTGTAAGCTCTGCGGTGCGTACCAAGGCAAGGTATACTCGATCAGCGGGAAGGACAAACGCTTTCCTGCTCTTTTCAAAACGGTACTCAAAAACGGTTACGCGCTCCCGCATCCGAATTGCAGGCATGAATTTATTCCCTGGCATGAGGAGATAGAGGACCCTGCGGACGTGGAGAAGACAATCAAGAACAGCCGTATTCAGTACGATGAAAAGGGCGAGCTGGTAGACGTACGGCATCAACGTGACATTGAAGGCTATGCGCAGTGGCAGGCGGGGAACCGTCAGCTCAACCGTGAGTATTTGGAATACGAGCGGATGAAGAAATATTACGCGGAGCAAGGCAAGGAGCCGCCGTATAAAACGCTTGGGAGTTTTAGAAGGGCGAGACGGTCGGATACGCTTTCTCCTGCGTTTAAGGCTTGGCAAAACCGCAACCGCGATTAAAAGGCGGCTATGAGCTTGTCAATGTAGATTGGGAGGAAGTGTAAAAATTTTTTTTGCAATCAACTGCAAAGTGCTTTTATTATACTTGAAAAGGCGTACAATTGAAATAGATGACCAAACACTCTCATTTTGGGACACCGGCGCAGCGGCGGTATATCCGCTGTAAAACTCAATAAAGCAGGACAACGCATGGAAACGTGCGCTGTCCTTTTTTATACCATTTTGCCGGGCGATGAGGCGTAAAACACAGCAAACATAAAAAACTCGGAGCGGAGCGCACCGTGACGAAAAAGTGTAAGGAGAATTTTTTATGAGACGTGAAGTATTAAAGGCAAGAGGAATCGCGGACGGGGATATCGACTTTATCCTCAACGAATGGCACGAATCGCAGAAAGATCTGCTCAATCAGGTCCAAACGTTGACGAAAGAGCGAGACGACGCGGTTTCCGAAACGAAGAAGTATCAGAAAGACGGTGAACTGTACATTGACAAATCAGAACACGAGCGTCTGAAGAACTTCGAGAAGGACACGCTTACGAAGGAAGTAACTGCGAAGAAAACGGCGGGCTTGACAAAGCTGTTCAAAGACGCCAACGCCTGGGACGGCGCAACGAAACTGTTTATCAAAAGCATGAATCTTGACGAGATTGAGCTTGACGATAAGGGCAACGTGAAGGGCGGCGCGGACATTTTGAAGAAAGCAAAAGCTGAATACGCGGATATGTTCGCAAGCGGGGATTCGGGCGTCCCTCAATCGCCCGGCGGAGAAGGCGGCGCATCCGAAAAACAGCGAGCAAAATTTTATTAAAAAAGGAGTAAAACATTATGCCCAGAACTGAAGCATTGAGCATTTACGTGAGCGATAGCGTAAAGGCTGAACTTAAGAACAAGATTGCAGGTGTCTTTGAAAACCTCGCGAAAAAGACCATTTCCGGTCGTTTGAAATCCAAGAACGGCGCATTGAACGAAAAGGCGGGTTCCTTCGAGTTTAAGCGTTTTGCAAACGCTACTCGTCAGGAATACGGTACCGCAAGAACCGCAGGCAGAGGTCAGAAGGTAAAAGCGGCTCCCGTCGTGTTGAATATGGATCGAAATTCCGAGATCGTGGAGGAAGTAAATTCCTTCGATGCGGCATCCTTCACCGACGAAGACCTCAACGCATTCCTCGCTCGCAGAAAGAACGCAATTCAGCAGTCGGTTGAACGTGACCTTGACCGTGAGTTTTTCCTCGCTGTCAAGAACGGCGGTACGGAAAGCGGCGTTACCATTGACAAGTCGAAACCGATCGTTCCCCAGCTCGAAAAGGCGATCGTTGCGATCGAGACGACCGAAAACGAATACGTGGACGGCGTAGATCGCGAACTGATGAGCCTCGTTCTTTCTCCCGAGCTTTACGGCTTGGTTAAGACGGAACTGAACGATTGCTACAACTTCTCCGGTACGGTAGCGGACGAAGTCTTCAAAGGCATCAACGGTGTTGCGACGTTCTCCTCGAACAGATTGCCCGAAGGCGTCGACTTTGAGATCATCGTCATGGATTCCGTTGCGCAGCCGGTCATGATCTCCGATGCGACCATCGAGAAGATTCCTCTCTCTACGGAATATGCCGTAGAAATCTTCTATCGCAACAGCACGAAGGTTCTTGCCAAGGAGCTCGCGCATTTCGGCTCGGTATCTGCGTGATTGCGTAGGAGGGGTGACACATGACGGAAAATTTGGATACGTACGTCATGCCCGAAGATAGCGATCAATTTCTCGCGGAGGTACTTCCCGCGGCTAATCCGCTCAGGATCACGTGGGAAGTCCTCACGACCGAGGAAAAGGAAGGGTATTTATCCGCCGCCCTTCGAAAGATTGAAGAGATGCACTTTGTCGGGGATCGGGCGTACTTCTATCAGCCTTTGAAATTCCCGCGTATAGCGCGTGGATTGCCCGTAAATTTCGAGAAAGCTCCGTTGGAGATCAAGAGGGCGCAGGCTCTGATTGCGGCGGATATTGCACGGGAAGAACTGTATATACGGCGCAGAAATCAAGAAGCGTGTATCGCGCTTGGCGTTGCAAAGGAAAATCCCGTTCCCTCTGCGGTTACCGATAAGGTGAATATGCTGTTGCATCGTTGGATTACGAGATGGAGGAAGGTATAATGGCGGAAGAAAACATTTACATTTCCATATTCAACGACTATCCCGTGACGATCACGGCGGAAGAACTTAAAAACGAGCGGGATTTGGATATTGTAAAAGAATATCCTACCGCATTTTTGCAACGTGCTTTCATGAACGAGGTGCACGCCGCCGTATATGAAGGCGCGATTTATGCGACGGGTGATCGGGAAATCAAAAACCGAATCATCGAGGCGCACAGGGAGAAGACGGAAAACGCCATTAAGCGTGCGTTGATTTTGCAGGCGGCGTATATGCACGAAGAAGGTAGCGCAGGCACTACGAGCGGTATCACGATCACGGCAGACGGGCAGAAGGCTGTAATCGGCAAGTCCGATTTGCGAAGTAAGAACGTGTGCATAGCGGCGTTCGACGCTTTGAAAGCTTGCGCGTGCCCGATCCTGTATTGTGGGGAATAGCGTATGGATAAATTCAAAAAAGATTACGAGTGCATTTTGCGCGACGTAAACACGGGGAAAGACCTGCTGACACTTTATGCACAGCAGGTCGGAGACCCGTCCTATCTCGCAGGCTTTGAAGGCGGCGGCGTAGCAAGCGGGTCACAAAATTTTACGATATTGGTCTATCAGGCATTTGACATGGAAGGCTCCATCGTTGAAGGTCTGGACGATATCTTAAACGCCCTTGAACAGGAAGTCATCATAGACGGTCATAAATGGCTGTTGACGAGCTGGAACCCGTCTATTCATAGACGTTTGGGCGCAGGTTGGGCGCGTAAGCCTAAGAAAGTTTACGTGCTGAATTTGGAGTAATTATGAAAATAACGGCAGAACTGCTATTAGATAAATTAAATGACTTTGCGCAAAACAGAGCACCCGTGCGATCCGTTGTCGATAAAAAAGGCAGACCGCGTCCAAGAGCGGTTGGCAAGAAGGGGACGAATATGTATTCGCCGTATCCGGGAAATCTGAAAAATAACGGTATCGTACGAACGGCGACAGGCGTGAAATTCGACTATGATAAAGTAGGCTATATCGGTTATGCAAACATACGTTCGAGCAGTCCGCGTTTCATTGAAAACACGGTAGAGGATTTTTGCAATTTCTGTATCAGCCTTGGCGGGAGGATTATCAAGAGATGATTGATTTACATTATTTAGGAACGGCGATCAACGACATGATAGGTGTTGATAAATACTGCGTGCACGTGAATACGAACGCAAATCCGAGCAAAACGGAAACGCGTAACGTCGTAACGATGTCTGCAGCGCGTATTCCATTCGCGTATACAACGGATGAACTCGATGCGGAGAGCTTGCTCATAACGCTTACTTTTGACCTTCCCGTGGCGCAGGACGGCGCCGATCTCGTTACCAAGGAAGACGCCTTGAACGACATTCATAAAAATCTGCTCGGTTGGCGCGATATCATCGTAACACAGCCCGACGATAGCTATATCGTGACGGGGAAATTCGAGCAACAGCAGCCGTCTAATCCGTACGTAGACATGGGCAGAAAGACGCAGCAGATCGTGGTAAGCTGTACGGCTTGGGCGCAGAACGTAAATTGTAAAGCCGTTGTCGGAAATAACGTCGTGGTATCGATCGGAGACGCTGACAGAGCTCCTGTAACGTTGTTGAAGGTGTCCCGCGCGTCAGGTATGCAGGTGGGGGCAGATAACAATCTGTTGTTATCCGAAAATAAGACGATGCCTGAAATGCAGGGGATATCAAGAGTATGCACGAAGACGCTCACATTCCTCTATTTGGGTAAGGATATCGAGAATGAATTTTTGAAAATTGCAGAGGGCGCAGAGCATGATTTGAACAAGCTTTACGATTATAAGGTGGAATACCCCGATTTCAGCATATTGCAAAAATTCAAAATTGTATCCGTCTCCTCGCAGGATAGCGCAGGAGTGTATTTACAATACACCTTAACCGTGCAGGTCGTGGAAACCGTGCAGGTCGTGGAGGAAGCATAATGGCAGGGATTCCTACGACGGGCTCGATGGAGATCATCATTCAGATGCCCGAGGAAACGGGCGGTTCGACGAATGAAGTCCCTTCTCCCGCTTCTCCGCAGACGATTGAGAATACTTCTACTACCCCTACATCGGCAGACGATAAATCGCAAGTAAAGATATCCATGGCGGTGAACGGTGCCATGAATATAGCGTCACAAGGCTTGAATGCGGCTGTGTCCAATATAGGACTTGCCACGGGGAATTATTATGCACAGCAAAAAGCGCAAAAAGCCATCAGCGGAGTGCAGTCAATTGCAAGTTTGGCGATGTCTTTCACGAACCCATATACGGCGGTTATGGCGGTCGCGGGGTTGGCGATATCGACGGGCGTTGAAATGTATCAGCAGAAGAAAGAACGGGAAATTCAGAACTATCAAGCGGAGCAATATGCAAAGAGGCTCGGCTATACGAGGGACAGACGATGACGATAAAACTTCAAATTGCGGATAATTACAGGTGGCAAGATTTGCCCGTGTATAATCTCGGAAGCTTTGACGAACGGCTCGATGAACAGCTTGACAGCGGAAGCGTGCAGACGATCAATGATAGCGGCGTGGAATATGACGATTATTCCCTTTACCGCGTCACCGTTGAAGATGACGATGGTACGCAAAAGTATGCGTCCTATTTCGGTTTTGACACGGTAGAGCAGAGGGGTGACGGATATTTTATTCACACGATTGAGCTCGTGGAGCCTACGCGCATCGTCATGGGTTTTCCGATTGACGGGTGCAAGGTCACGCAACCGATTGAGGGTAAGAAAAAGTCACTCTACGACGTCGTATTCAGCGATGACGGGGGTTTGATTTCGAAGGCAAAACTTGAAAGAGTAAACAAAAGAGAACGGTATCTTCTCGACGGTAACGGTGAGATGATAGAAAAGATGAAGAGTATTCCATCTCCCGAATTTCATTGGGAATGTGGGACTCTGCTTTGGGAATGCTTGGTTGACGTCGGGAACGTGATAAACTGTATTCCAAGAATAAGGTTTGTCGAGACGAATACGCGCGAGTGTTATATTGAATTTGAACCCGTAAACGAGGTCACGGCGGAGTATGAATTATAAGAAAAAAGACGAGGGTTACTCGTCAATAATTAAATGACCTCGCGTGGTCCGCATTGTTAAGAGGCGTGCGAGGTTCTGTTATTATTAGTATATGCCTAAAATTCCAATTTGTCAACTAATTTCACGAAAAATTATTGTTTTTTGTATAATTTTTTTATAAAAAAACGAGATTTCCTCGTATTTTGCTTTTAATCTGTGACGTCATCAGTCGGATCTACTTGCGTGATATCGTCATCGTAATCATCATAGTTAACTCCATTTCCGAAGTATTCTACCTCCGATTCGTCTTCAAGATATCCATCTTCGCTATCGTCAGTTGAACCATCTTGCATGTCACTATTATTTACCATGTCTCCGTCTTTGATATTTAAGCGGCTTTTGAGCTTTGTGACTTCATATTCGGTATCATTAACCTTATGATCCATGTTTGCAAGCTTAAAACAAATTGCAGTAGAAAATAGCATTGAGATGAAAGAGATTACCGTTTGTAATTGACAATTATCTGCCACCATCCAAATAAACATAGATATAGAAGCGAAAACGCCTAAAACGGCTAAAAAAGAAAACATGGTTATACCTCCAAAACAACATTTTATTTCATTATAAAGGAAATTATAAACAATGTCAAGCAAAAAAATACCATATTCCTCGTTTGGACAATCTGTAGATGGCACAACATTCTGCTCGGGTGTAGAAACACTCGCGGAGAATATTATCGAGGATGACGAAACGGACGCAACGATTACAGTGCCATCTAAAAAAGATTGGCTTTCTGTTAAAAGTGTTGATTATCGAATAACTACTGAAAATTCTTGCATTATACTTCCGCAAGACATTTATAAAATTAGAAAGGTTTATTTACGCGCTGGGGCATTTTTAGAAATTTCAGGAAGTGTTTCAGGTGGGATCGGACCTGCGTGGTATAAAGGGGATACCGACGAAGGATTTTTTCCTATACCATATAATATTCCTGCGGAAAAGTGTTATTTGGCTGCTTCCAACGAACTGTGGGATGGATGTATTGATATAACGTATTTAGTAAAGACTGCAGAGGAATTTTCGGCATTAGAGGTTGTATCGACAGATAATGTGAATGGCTCGATAAATAAAAATAATACAATGTATTATAGCAAAGGCGAAAGGCAAATCAAGTTTGGTGAAGCTTCGCAAAAGTTATTTTCGTCGTCAAGGGCAAGTATTATAAATCTTATATTGAAACATAACTATGATTTTAATAAACGTTCGGAAAATGCTGAAAATAGAGAGTTTGATAGAAAATTATATACTTATATCAAGAATGGTCATGCTGTGGACATAGGGGAAGAAGGGACTAAAATATATTCTTCTGATGCCATAGAGTTTAAAATAGCTGATGCGAATTTAGACAACTTAGACATTCGTGATTTGCTATTCCGCATTGAATACATCCCGATGTTTTCAAAGACGAAGATCAGGGCGAGGAAGAACGCGCCTACGAAAGAAGAGTACATACAGCCGTTCAATCAAAGAGCGGAAATCAATGCGGCGTCCGCATTCGGAAAAAATATGTACCTTACGGCTCAAAAGACAGGCTGTAAAGAAATAAAGCTCGTAAAGAACTATACGAGGCTGAACGATATACCGCCTCTTGGAGCTTTGGTGCGTCACAATGGCAAGAAATACAGGCTCGTAGCTAATCACTACGATTTTACGAATACGGTGTACGTAAAAGTTACGCACACGCTTTCGGAGAACTGGTCGGAGAAATCCAAGCACGTAGCGGTAGACCAAAAGTACAGGAACTGGACAATACCGCAAGATACGCTATGGCGTAATCTTTACTGGGAAGATTATCTTCGCGTCGGGACAAGCCGCAAACGAGGCGAGGACGTTGAAGGAAGTGTCCCTATTTCGGAAATTATGAAGTGTCTTTCCATTTCGTCTGCGGACGATAAAACGGTAGCTACTTTTGCATGGGTAACGGATGAGGACTTAGGCAAGGTAGGGGATAAAAAGGTTACAGGCGCGACGTTACCTTGCTCTACAATGGGTATTGCAAACAGCATGATATTTACGGCGGCATTTAAGGATAATATATCCGCAGGGCTAAGAATGACAAACAGTACACATTATCTTTGCGAAGATGCATTGTATTGTAAGGAAGATGGCACACTTACGCACGCTCATGTAATCCTTGGAGAGGGGATAGCGAATTATATTGATGTCGTATACCCAAGCGTACTTGGTGAATCTAATGCTGTGGATACAGAGGTGTTTAACACGGATTTTTATATTCATAAGGACCCTGGCGAGGCAATCAAATTTACCTATCAGATACACTTAATCGGCGAGGATGATTGTGTATTCGGCAATAAATTCGCAGAGCATAACCCGCTTATCAAGGACTGGAAAGGCAAGAATAGAAAATTCAGGGTATGGTTGCTTACGCATTACGTCAGAGAGGGCGTGGACGTTTTGGAAACGACAACGGGGGATGAGTATAGGAAAAAAGATGAGGAATGGAAATTCTTCGACGTTGAACCCGAAGAGCAAACGTCAAGTGAATACGGCGACGTGTTCAAGCTTACATTGAAGTTAGCCATATCAGAGGATTTGAAAGAACCTAAGTATAAAGCTTGGGCGATCACGGATGAAAACAACAATCTGTACGTGGCTTGCAACGACGCGAGCGTGGAGACTTTGTATTTTCAGTTACACCATAAACGGTAACTGCAAAGGAGGGATAAATGAAATTATCATTGAGGGTAGGCGCGAAGCGGCTCGACTTCCTGGACGGAATAACGACGGTCAACGCCAACGACGTTATGTGGCAATGGATGAATATTTATCTCGATAAGCCACTATCCGTAAGGCAGAGCCTTTGGGTCACGTATACGCATAAGAATTACGGAGAGCACTCGCATGAGATACTCTCCGTTGAGGATAGCGACAGTAAAATCGCCAAAGCATATATTCCGCCTGAAGTCATCAGAATACCGGGGCAATGGTCCTTTCAGGCGTTTATAAGGCAATATAGCATAACGGACGGTACGAAGTATACGCAATCGTCTACGAACGTCATCACGTTCACGGTATCGAGCGGCTTGCCGTTGGATGCGGGCGGTTCTCCCGTTACAAACGCAACGATTGCAGCAATGTATGAAGCGGCGAAACGTGCAGTCTCCGCTTATGAGCTGAAAGTGCTTGCTACCGACGCAGTGTGGGAGAAAGTGAACGGGAAATATCAAGTCCGTGTGGCGCAGGTAACGCATAATTTCAAAAAGATATACAGCATCGTGGCACAGCGCAAGGTAACGAATGATTATTACGAGAATATGATTTACTCGTATAAAATCTATAAATCGGGGTCCGTTGCCGTCATTTTGGATAAGAAAATCGATATACGAATCGTAATCAAAGGGACTTCTAATATAGCGGCAATAGCGGATTCAGAGGACGGCGTAATCACGTTTACGCTGAATAAGGTAAGCGGACGTTCGGAAACCGTAAGCTTCCGATATACGGCGGGAATGACGTGGCGAGCGCTTGCTATCAATTATCCTACTTATCTGTTTTCGAGCAGATACGGTCCCGTGCAGCAAGATACGGAAAATACAGCCGTTATTTTGACGGAATACGTAAACGCTACCGTGTCGGGAGAGCAATGGTGGATAGCGCGAACGGGCAAAGAAAAGGTCTATTTGGACGACGTCATTGTAGGCGATGAATACCTCGTTTTGAGGACGAGTTAAAAAATAAAGGAGAAAAAAATTATGGCAGAAAATGTAACTTTGGAAAAAGTATTACTCGGCGATACCACGAAGGAGTATGTGGATAAAATCAATAAAGCGATCGAGAACGTAAATTCTAATGCGGACGCTATCGAGAATTTAACGGAGGCGGTTGCAAATGCAGGGAAAGTCGACGACGTAAAGGTAAACGGTAAATCTGTCGTATCGAACAAAATAGCGAATGTAACAGTAAACGGAAGCGCTACCGTAAACGTAACAACTTCGGAAACGGGGGAAATTACTATATCCGCACCCACGTTGGCGAAGTCGCTCACGTTGTCAGTCGATCCTTCCACGTACGTATTGACGGCTACGTTGAAAGATGCGAACGGGACCGTATTATCTACGCCAACTGTTGACTTGCCGTTGGAAACCATGGTCGTAGGCGCCTCCTATGATGAAAGCACGAAAGAGATTATTTTGACGCTTCAAAACAAAGAGACGACGAGATTTTCCGTTGCGGATTTGGTGGCTGGGCTTGTGGCGACTGATAATAATTTTGTGGGAGATGAAGTACTTGTTGCAGACGGTAACGGGAAGAAAGCAAAATCAAGCGGATATACGATTAATCCTAAGAATTTTGACGATACTGATTATTCGAGCGATAATGAAGGAACTACAATTCCTACAACTCAGATTGCTCGAAGATTTGCAGTATCGTCAAGACCTTATCCTATAGTAGGTAGCTGTTTCAAATCCGGTGCTGCTTTGTATGAGGCAGATCACGAAGATTATGATAAATTGATCATTTCAGCAACTAAAAATACTTCGTATATTGCGGGAGATTCTGGATTCGCAAAAATTGCGGCTATGTTCTGTGATAAAGGTTATTATCCTCTTTATGTAACGTATAGGAGCAATATCGTATTAACCAATATAGAACGTAATGCTGAAACAATCACGAATGATACTACGGGGGAAAAAGAAACGAAACATACGATTAAGATCGGTATTGACCATACTCTCCACAGTAAATATAGCTCTTGGGATTTTGTTGTGCATTTCGTAAAAACTCAAACCATTTTGGGGAATTTTGATTGATTTAGGTGACAATCGATGGCAAGCAAACTTTATTTAGGTGAAACGCATTCCGAGCTCGTCCGAAAATTTAATGAGCTGGTCGATGAGTTTAAGAGCTATCTCCCGTTATCAGGCGGTACGTTGACGGGAAATGTCCTTTTGTCAAACTCAAATGCACAAGGGTCACAACCTAACTTGAAATGGAAAACAATCAACAGCAAAACTCCGTATGTTGGGTATTGCACTGGTTCAACTGATGGGACATTTATGGTTGCGTCTATTGGTGGGACTACTTACACAACGGGGCTTTCGATTGGTGGTTCTAGTGGTAATCTGCTATGGAAAGGAACCCAGGTAGCGACAAAAAGCGATATCCCGACTGCGTTGAAAAATCCAAACGCGTTGAAGTTCGGTTCAAAAACCTACGACGGTTCGTCTGCGCAAACTATTACGGCAAGCGATATCGGGGCGAACGTTACCGTCACGCAGAAGTTGACTAGTGGTACTGAAATCGGTTCTATCAAAGTCGGTTCTACCACTACCAAGCTGTACGCGCCAACTGGTTCAGTATCGGGCAATTATCTACCGTTGTCAGGCGGTACGATGACGGGCGATATTAAGTTAAATGGTACTCGAAAGATAAAAACTGAAAGCGGTACCTCGTACATTGAATTTGAAGGTGGGGACAGCGCATTATATTTAGGTGCTTATGACCATATAACTTTGGATTCCACAAATATATACATCAACGGCGATCAAGGCGACAGCTGTTTAACTTTAGACAGTTATGGCGTTACTATTAAAGCCGACTATACTCAAAACGGAAATATCACGTTATCTGCAAAACAAGGTGTAATATCGGCAACAGCTCCTGCTAACGTATCAGGTCAAGAAAAGGTCACGGCATGGTTCAACACCGCAAACGGCGGTCGAGTTGGGTTCGGGAAGGAAGCTACGAACAGCGGTACAGGCATTTTCTTTGACCAAGTAAGCGGAACGAGACGCTTGAATTTCCGAGCTTCTTCAACGGCTGGGGAAATGGTATGGGAACAGCCTGAAGCTAACTCTGGATTATATTTTGATGTCAATAACGTCTTTTTCAGAAAAGCGAATAACGTTCAATTTACCAAATTACAAAGTGCAGGATATTTGTACACGGACTCGTCTGGGTATCTTAAAAAAGGAACTTTGGCAACTCAAAATGCCGCGGGATTAATGTCTGCCGCAGATAAGACAAAACTTGATGGCATTGGAGCGAATACGATTAAATCGTTAAGTGCAAGTGGTACAACAATTACCTATACAAAGGGCGACGGTACAACGGGAACTCTTACAACGCAAGATAAATATGTAAAACAGGCGCATATTGCCGATAATCGACCTGTTTCTATTGCATTATTGCCAGATAATACTGACCAAGAGATAAATTCAACCGTTTTCAAAAATACAAGGCTTTATGCTGTCCCAGCAACGGGTGCGCTGTACGCTACTTCGTTTTATGAAAACGGTACGGCTCTTTCGAGTAAGTATGCGCTTAAATCTTCCATCGGTAATGGGACGGCAACTTCACTTTACAATGGTTTGCCTACGGCTGGCTCGAATTTTACAGTGACTAACATATCAAGTTATAGATATTTAATAATAGGTATTATTGACAATAACAACAATTATATTGTAAATATGCTTCCCACAAATTATGTAAAAACGTTAAACTCTTCGTCAAAAAAAATATGTGTCGCAGATGATACAAGTTATGCAACATTTTGGTATGTAAGTAATACTTCTTTTAGGTTAAATTCGATATATTCCTATGTAGCAAAAGTAGTCGTATTGGGGGTTAATTAACTATGTTGTATCAAGTAGGACAGAAATTCAATGAATTAAATCAAGACTTGATTGATTGGTGTAACAATAGCGGGAAATACTATGTACACACAATCGAATTAGAAAATGAAAACTTTGAATATGAGATACGAGAAACCATAGTAACAGCCGAAGAAAAAAACGAGCATTTGAGAAAATTAAGGGGAAGTGAATGTTTCCCAATTATAAACAGAGGGCAGTTTTGGTACGACACATTAACAGAGGAGCAAAGGGAAGAACTTCATGAGTGGTATCAAAAGTGGCTTGACGTAACAAAGACTCAAACGCCACCCAAAATTCCTACATGGTTAAAAAGATGATTCATAAAACTATTTCAAATTAAGGAGAAAAAAGGGAATGATTAATGGACTTGAACTCAAAGTCAATATTGAAAAATTATTAAACGAATAAGGAGAAAACAATGGAAAACAAAATCGACGAATTGGAAGCAAGAAAAGCAGAGCTTGAACGTGCGTTCGAGGAAAAGAAGAGGAATGCGCAGGTGCTTATGCACGATATAGAGCTCATGGAGCGTCTTCTTATGGCGAAGGACGAGCATCGAAAAGTCATGGGCGAAATGGAACGAATTGCGCAGGAACATGGCAAGATTTGCGATGAAATCGAAGCTGAAAAAGCGAAAGCGGAGAAAGAGAAGGACAAGCCCGAGAAAGCGGTGAAAAAGGAGAAAGCATGATCAGGACAATAACCATAATCGAAAGGCGGGGGACGTACGATCTTCCCGTCTTTCTTTTGACGGAAAACGAAGTGTTGACGCTCAAATTTGCAGGTCTTGATCCTCGGCTTGGTCGATACGTTGTCACGTTACAGCACGGAGATGAAAGGAAAACTGTGTATTTAGCTGCAAATTTGACGGTGGATATTACTCCCGAATGGTTGAGTAAAAACGGCACGAAGCCGCTCGAAGCGTTCCTCGAACTTCGAGATAACGCAGGGACGAAAATCCTTATACCCTCTGCAAAATCCGCTACGGATCGTAATGGCTACTATATAGAGCCTTTGAAGATCGAGAAAGTGGATAAGTCGTTCAGCATGGTTGGGTGGTTGCAAAAAATTGAACAAAAGATTAATAACGTAACGGCTCGGGTCGCAACTGTTGAAGAAAAGCTTTCGGAATATGAAGAACACGGCGTTCCGCTTAAATTTGATTAAAAAAGGAGATAAAACCCATGAAAAAATTTATCACGAAAATTATTTTAACCGCAACGGCAATCCTTTCAGGGTTCTTTTACTGCGTATCGCCTGTCTACGCATATGCAGAGGAGCCTGTCATCGTAGAAGAAGTATCTGCGGAAACCAGTGAGGCAGAGGCGTCTGACGTGCACGAAAACGACGTAAATACTTCCTCGTCTGTCGTTGAAGGAAGTTCCGAGGAATCCGTCGAGGAAGGAAAAGAGAGCGAAAATAACGAAGATTTAGGGCATACGTTTGAAGACTTCCTCGCTTGGGTAGAACAGGAAGCGGATCGGTACGGTTACGGGGACGAATACGCAGCGGCGTTGGAAACGATAAGAACGGCTGCGTCGGAAGGGCAGGTTACACTCTCCACTATTAGCAGTTTCCTACTCATGGCAGCGATCATTGCGTATACCATTTATAAGAAGGTGACGGATAAGAAATTCAAGGACGACGTTTCCGCGCTCTCTTCGGCATTGTCTTCTCAGTTCAATAAGCTGAACGAGCTCGTAGACGGCACGAACAGTAATACGAAGACGGAAGAGGAAATCAGGGCGGAAGAACAGGCGTTGAAAGATGAAACGAAGAAGGTGAAGGACGCGCTCGAAAATCTCATCAACGGGTTTATGCACTTCACGAGCCACGTCAGCATGAAGGACGAGCACAAAGCCGAGGTTCAGCGCGATTGCTCGAAGGCGTTGAAGAGCATTGACGGCGAGGTGAAAACGGATGAAAATCACAAAGAGTAAAGAGTGGTACTACCGCGCATACATAATCGTATGGGTCCTTGCGTGGGTGTTTTGCGTCGTCCCTACCGTAATAGTAGGGGCGATAAAACTGCCTATGTTTGCTACGAAAGACTCGGCAACAACGCTGACAGGGAGCTTTATGCTCGTTCTTGTATGCGCTGCGTATCCGATTCTGAAAGGATTGCTCAAACTCTTGAAATCGCCTTCCGCATGGTTTATTCTTTGGCTGTTGTTTGCCGTGACGTTCTTGTTATATAACATAGAACACGCAACCTTGGGCGCAATGGTTTTGGTATTCTTTGTTGCGGCGGTCGGAAACACGATCGGTGCCGTTCTTTTCAGGGTTTCAAAATCATTCAAGGAAAAGTGGGCGTTCATGTCTGACCCAAAAACAGGTGGTAGCGTATGATCTCGAATATTGAAGAAAACAAAACTGTGAAAAATGAAATCACGGTCGTGAAGAAAGCTCCGACGCAAAAGACGGTAAACTCTATCCTGATCGTTGCGGCGGCGATTATATTTATTGTCGTTATTTTTTCCTACTTCGTGGAAGACTTGAACATATTCGCCGACTTAACGTTGAACGAATTGACGAGTGGTGCGTTGTGGGTGTGCGTCGGCTGTTTCTCGATTTCCGAAATCATAAAAAAGATAGCGATTAACCGCGCGAAATTGACGAACGAGTATTTAACTGCAAAAAAACAGACGGAAGAGGAATTTGCCTATTATAGCAAGATCGGGGCTTTGAAGTATGCGGACGAGTATTGCCGGGAATACGAACGTGAATTACTGAAGGACAGCCGTACTCGATTGCTCTCCTCGGTTGGTATTGAGTATGATGAGTACGAATCGAAGTACTTCGCAAAGTCCATGTGGTATTTGCGCAAGACGTATAAAGGACTTTCTACAAAACAGTTATGGATGATTCACAAGGCAAATAGGGTGAAACAGGTTGCGTACAACCCCGACTTTTTGCGAACGACGGTGAAAGTGAGGAAGAATATTGCTCCTTCGTCAGCCCATGATTCTGACAAAAAGAATATGATCAACACGATTACGTCGTTCTTTACGTCGATAGGAAGCGGGATTTTCGCCTTCACGATTGCGCGCGATCTCGTGGTCAGTTTCACCGTTGCCTCTGTCATCGAGGCAGCAATCAAGGTAGCCGTTATCATTATGTCGTCGGCGTTCAGAGCGTCGTTTGGTTGGAATCTTATCACGGATACCGAAGTGAGCAGATTAAGGCTGCAAAGTGCTGAAAGTAAAGAGTGCATAAAGTGGAGCATGGAGAGATATCCGGATTACTACGAAAAGATTCCGGACCCGTTGTTGGAATTTTCCCACGAAAAAGAATAGACAAAAGAAAAGTCGATAATAGTCAAAAAATAAAAGGCGTTCAGCGGAATGAATCCGTTGGACGCCTTTTGGGCTTTTTCAGTAGCAAAACTAAGGAATAAGCATGGATTGTAAAGAAAAAAAGACGAGGACACTCGTCTTTGGATTAGTAACTTAAAATTTCTTTTTCTCAATCTGCCTAAAATAATTTTTTTGAAAATCATGCATGGATTTGAAAAAGGATTTTTCAGACTTGCTATTTGTATTTGTTTTATGTTTTAGTTCAATTAGCTCAAATGTCGTGATTAGGTCAGCGGCTTGAAACAAGCGATAGTCCTTTGGCGAAATTCTTTTGAAAGTGACACGCGAATCTGCTAATGTAGCCGTTAGTATTTTTGTTAGTTGGACTTGTCCGTTATCGTAGTAAACAATTATTTTGTCATAGTTTTCCCAGTATTTCGCATTTATAAATAAAAAACTTCTTATACGCTGTGAGAGTGAAGAGATTAAGTCAAGCTCATTAAATCTCTGCGTTTTTTCAACAACGAATGTATTGTATTTGATTTCAACCTTTCGTATGAAATGCATAAAACAATTCAATATTTTTTTTCTTTCGTCAATCGACTGGTCCAAATAATATTCTTCGCGGCGAATCAATGGTCCTGTATGTAAAATGTGAGGTTGAACAAAACCAAGGTCCATTAGAGCTCTATCCAAAGTTGAAATATTCTCTTCAATCGTGGATTGTTGTTCGTGAAATAGCATGGTAACTAAATAATAAGGAGCGTTCTTATCATACTTCCCGAAATCGCCAGATTCGTCAATAAATATGCTTAATATCTTTTGCATAAAACCTCAAAAAAATGGCGAGGAATATCCCCGCCGCGGTGGACCTTGGGAATTTCACCCAGCCCAAAAGTTATTTTGTATTATTAGTATATGCTAAAAATTCCGATTTGTCAAGTGTTTTTTATAAAAAATATCAACAAATGTTCGTGAATTTTTAGTGCTCAAAAAATTAGACGTCTTTCTTTGGAGTAAATGCTGTTAGATGGATTTATCTTTTTAGTAACAAAAGCTAAAAGCAGTAATGAAGTCGTGATTCATGAAAAAATAGGGGAGTAAAACTCCCCATAATGCAAGCAAAAATCTATAACGACAATATATATTTTTTTTGTGGTGAACATTTGGTGAATAATCGCTGAAAGCCTTTATTTATAAGGGATTCAGCGATTGTACCCAAGGTTCGAATCCACCTCTGCCCACCAAATCCGCATTTTTATTCGTAAAAATGCGGATTTTTTCCGCATGAATGAATAATTTGTCTTAAAAAGCACTGTTTTGGGGCTAAAAAACGGTAAAAATTACCTCAAAAACCGCGATTTGTCACAGAGTTTTGTCACATAGTTCATCCCTTGAATCCCGTTATTTTCA
>JBGVFW010000212.1:0-10157 GCA_045121315.1 Eubacteriales bacterium | reverse complement strand
AGTATATTGGAAAGGTATTTTTCGCCTTTCTTTATTAAAAATCCGTATTTTTCAAGATATTCCGCTTCGCTTTTAACAGCATACGCGATATTCTGAGAAAGCGTACTGCGGAAAAATTTGCCGTTATGGCCTTCAGTTTCGACAGAGCCGTTTGTGCCGCACACTTCAAATTTTATATGGTTGAATTTGAGTTCGCTTGATCTTCTCACAGTTTCCAAACCTCTTTTCGGTTCTTTTTTCAGTTCAAACAAATGCCATTTAAGCGTGCTGAGAGAAATTTTCAGCTCTTTGGCGATATCAGCCTGTTTCGAATATTTCTCCGTCTATATGCCAATGACCGAAGAACCACTTTTTAAATTTAACTTCATAAGCCATTCTGTCGAACAAGAGAAAATGTATCAAGGCGCAAAAATGCTGTTGCTTTTCGCAACAGCATTTTTATCATTTTACCCTTACACACTCGGGAGGCGCGACACAAGAAATATTTATATTACCGTTTTCGTCTTTGCGCCATTCAACATGGATTTCTCCGTATGGCGTGGGAACGCTTCCCTTTGCAAAATCTATATCGGAGCGGCACGGAACAACGCTGAATTCGGTAAATCCCGGCTTTGTGGGTTTAACGCCGAGAAGTTCCGTCATGAGGTATATCGCCGGGGAGGCAGACCAAGCGTGAGCCACGCTGCGCGTTTTCCACTCTGTCTTGCTGTTGAAAGATTCCGTGCAGGTGGTAACACCCGCTTCGAGCATATCCCCCCACTCGCGCTTGATGGAGTGAAGCGCAAGCTCGGAATATCCGTTTTCAAACAGAGTTTTCAACACGAAATACATAAAGAACGGAGAACCGACGTGAACAATTCCGCCGGGCGCTTCTTCTTCGCTCGGTGAGCCGACCGTGCGGAACGAGGGAGAACCTGAAATATACACACCCGATTCTATGTTATCGGTCAAAATTTTAAGCGCGCTCTCGCGTCTTTCGCCTTCTGCAATATCGTAAAGAACGGCAAACGTGTTTGTCTGCACGCTCACACGCGCAAGCGCCATGTAATCTGTGAAAGAAAGCGGTGCTTTACCAATCTCGGCATAATACTCAAGGTACTTCTCGTAAGACGCTTCATCTCTTACGGTGTCTATATACGCGCTGCGCTCCTCATCCCAGCAATATTCGTTTACAGCCGCTTTTATGCGCTCCGCTTGCGCGGCGTATTCTTTTGCAAGCTCTTCTCTGCCGAGCTCTGCCTCTATCTTCGCAAATTCCTTAAAGCAATAGGAAAGTATCATATTATTCGCCGTAACCTCGCCGTATTCGCAAACATCGTTGTTGCCCCATTCGATAAGGTTCCATGCGCCATTCATGGCAAAAAGTCCGCGCTCACTCGACATTTTAACAGAGCGTTCAAGATTCGCTTCCACGCCGTGCAAAGCACGCAGAAGCGCTTCTTTATCACCCGTGTGCGCGTAATGGTCCGCAACGGAAAGCGACCACATATAGCTCCATATAGGAATAGTCCCCTCAGGATATGTCGGGAATGCCGCGCAAGAAAGGAAGTTGCCCGCTAGATATCTTGGATTTTTTGTACGGTATACCTTTCGCAACCCGTCCTCCACGGAACGGGATATAAGTTCAAGATGGCGCGCGTTGAAATCGAACGCGCCAATAGTAAAGAGATTAGCGAGAGCAGTAACTCGCGCGTCACCCGTCCAAATGTTCTGTTCATATCCGGGGCAGTCAACATAGGCGTCCAGCATACAAACCTTTACCGTGTCAAGCGACATTTTATATATCTCGTTCAGCCTTTTATCGGAACATTCAAACTTTGCCGTGTCCTCTGCGGGATAGCGCCATTCCAAAAGTCCAAGTTTTGAAATGATCACGTCCGCATTGGGTGAGGAAACGTTTACAAGCAGATAGCGAAAACCGCGGCGCACATGGGAAACGTATTCGTTTCTTCCCTCTTTACAGATATATTTCATTATCTGATGTTCATGCCCGAAGACAGCGCCCTTATCGTTTATAACCTCAAAAGCGTTAAAAATTATCTCTGTCCCCTCAGCCGCAAAAATGTCAAAAAATATACCGCCGATGCGTTCAACGCCGAAATCCAGAATAAAAGTAATATCATTATTTGACGCTTCGATAACCATTTCGCCGCCTTCGGAGAAAACGGTTTCTTTTCTCGCAACTCCGAGCACCTCGCCCGAAATTTCGCGTGCAGACGCTTTTTCGAGCCTTTCGTCCGTCACGGAATCGGCACATTTTATGTAAGTTCTCTCGCTGAGCTTTTCATAGAGAGAACATTCTCCGCTCGCCTCAACTTTCGTCTGACCTTCAATAGTATCGAAAGCAGAAACTTCAAGGTATTCTTTCGTTTCTTTCGCCATTTTATAAGGCTTGGAAAGGTCGTTCCAAGGGAACCTCGGCACGGGATTTTCGGGGATATTCACCGCGACCTCGGTTTTAAGCCAATAGGAAAGTGTGATATTACTTCCTTTTATAAACACGTTCGGTTTTTCTCCCGCAAGCGCAAGCCTATGTACGCCTGCAGATGCAGTCATCTTTTTGCCAAAAGAAATCACCTTGCCGTCGAAGGACATCGCTTCCGTGCCGCCGAAAGCATCAACAGAAAATTCGAAATCGTTCTCTGCGGATATCTCCGCCTCGCAAAGCAAGTTTTTTCCTGCCGATGGCGCGATCTTTACAAAAATGCCGTCCGCGTCGCGGCTGTGTTCAAAACTTACGTAGCTTTCGGGAAACACCGGGTAAGAGGTCTGCATCTCGGTTTTATCTTGATGCATCGCTTCAAAAGGCTCTGTACAAAGAGTATTACTTAGGGCGAAAGCAGGCTCCCAAATAAAATCGTCAAAGTCGTTTTCAAAAGCGGATGCGAAAGCATCTTCTTCGTTTGCATCAAATGTTTCAGGCTTTTGACCGCCGCCCACAAAGAAGTCCGTTCTGTTTGAAATAGGCGTGTATTTCGCAACGCGGAAATATCCATCGCTGACAAGAAGTATCTTTTCACCCTCGCTTATCTGCGCAGCGATGGGAGAGGGTTTGGGGTCGATAGACCTTGTAAAGATAAACACAAGAGTGTTTTTTCCCTCTTTCACAAAATCCGAAATATCCACCGCCTTATACGCTATGTCGAACATATAGGAGCGTTCGCAGAAGCGCGCGACAAGCGTGCCGTTCACGTACGCTTCCGCGTAATACGAAGCACATACCGTGAGGATTGTCGGAGCTTTCTTTTCCGCGCGAAATTCGCGGCGGGCAATAAACCATTCCCCGTTTTGAGCGCCGTTTGCCTCTATCCAACAAACGTTCTCCGAAAAAGCAACGTCGCCTTTGTAAACCTTTGCAAGATCATTATTCATATAAAAACCTCTAAATAATGCAAAAAATTAAATTCTCTTATCAAGGATTTCACGGTATTTGCCGTAAAATGCTTCAAATTCATCCTTTTCGATAGCTTCGCGTATCTTCGCCATCATTTCGTTGTAGAAATAGAGATTGTGGAGCACACAAAGGCGCATACCGAGTATTTCACCGGAGCGAATGAGGTGGCGCAAGTAACCGCGGGAATATCTGCGGCAAGCGGGACAATCGCAGCTTTCGGAAAGCGGCTTTTCATCCGTAATATATTTTTCGTTGTGGAGATTGAGCGTGCCTTCCCATGTGAAAATGTAACCGTGGCGCGCGTTTCTGGACGGCATAACGCAATCGAAAAAGTCAACGCCGCGATGAACCGCTTCGAGAATATTCACGGGAGTGCCTACGCCCATGAGGTAACGAGGCTTGTTCTGAGGCATATGCGGTTCTACAGCATCGATGATCCTGTACATCTCATCAGCTTCTTCACCAACTGCAAGACCGCCGATGGCGTAACCGTCAAGGTCGAGCTTTGCGATCTCTTTCATGTGTTCAACGCGGATATCTTCATAAGTGCTACCCTGATTTATGCCGAAAAGCATCTGATGTTTATTTATCGTTCTGTCAAGGGAGTTAAGTCTTTCCATTTCGTTTTTGCATCGTACGAGCCAACGCGTCGTGCGCTCAACAGACTGCTTAACGTAATCGTAGGGCGCTGGATTTTCGATACATTCGTCAAACGCCATAGCGATCGTGGAGGCGATATTGGATTGTATCTGCATACTTTCTTCGGGACCCATAAAAATGCGCTTGCCGTCAACGTGGGAAGCAAACTCAACGCCCTCCTCCGTTATTTTGCGGAGAGAAGAAAGAGAGAATACCTGGAAACCGCCACTGTCCGTAAGCACAGGCTTGCTCCAGTTAAAGAATTTGTGGATACCGCCCATTTTATAAATAACGTCGTCGCCCGGACGAACGTGGAGGTGATATGTGTTAGAAAGTTCCACCTGGCAGCCGATCTCTTCGAGGTCTTTTGTAGAGACGCCGCCTTTGATAGCCGCGCAAGTACCTACATTCATAAACACGGGCGTTTGCACCGTACCGTGAACCGTGGTAAATTCGCCGCGGCGGGCGCGACCTTCCGTTTTAAGCAATTTAAACATTGTAAATTACACTCCTTATCTTTATTTTATTCGTCCAAACCTGCGATCAAGCTCGCGCTTAGTAAGTTCAAAAGCAACGGGTCTGCCGTGCGGACAGTATTTTATGCAATCATATCTTAAAAGATTATCACAAATGTATCTTATAAATGCCTCATCGTAATATCTTCCCGCTTTTATAGAGGCTTTGCAAGCGGTCTGGTAAAGAGCCCTTTCAAAAATGCTCTTGCGCTGAAATTCTATATTTTCTCCATGCTCACAGAGAGAGGTCACGAGAGTTGTAAACATCGTTTTCGCCTGCGCTATTTCGTAGCCCGAAGGCACTCCCAAAATAAGCGCGGTCTTGCCGTCTTTTATCTCAAAAGCAAATCCGCAAGCGTTTATTTCCTTTTCGAACTCAGTGGCGCAAACGGCTTCTTCGTTTGAAAGCATGACAGATTCTGGGCATATAAGCATCTGCACGTCGGGCTCGAGTTTATCAAGCCCTGCTCTCAAAATTTCAAAATTTATTCTCTCATGCGCCGCGTGCTTATCCACTATAAGAACCTTATCGTCAAGCTGCATTATAACGTAGCTTGCATAAAGCTCGCCCACGATGGTGTATTCGGGTATTTCCTTAGCTGTCTTGCCCGGAATTTGCGCGTCCTTTGTCGGAATTTTCGGAAGCGGCGGCTCTTCGTCGGAAATAGGAAACTCCTTGAGCATCTGCGCGGATTTTTCTTCTTTTACAAAGGTCTGCTCTTTCTGTGGAAAAAGCTCTCTTGCGGTTTTTTCGTCAAGCAAACTCGCCGAGGCCCTCACCTTTGTTGGCTTTCCCACATCGTAATAAGACGCACCTAAAGTGTCCTCTTTGGGCTTCACAGGCTCAAAAGAACTTTTGAACGGCGCCCTATCTTCGTTTGCGTCGGCAACTATGTCAAGCTTAAAGCGCGGTATTTCGGGGACTTTCATCTCCGGCGCGCGTTCGAACACGACTTCTCTTTGTTCCACCTTCGGTGCTTCTGCTTTCGGTACGAGAACGATATCTTCCGCAGCGGGTCTTACCGTGTCCGAAAGTTTTATTTTGTCGTATTTTTCTTTCTCTTCCTTCGGGACGAAAGGAGAGATGACTTTGAGTTTTTCTTCCGTGAGCTTTGAGGTTTCTTTTTGGAGCGTTTCCAGCGCAGGGCGAGAAAGCGAAGCTTCAAGCGCTCCCCTTACGGCATAATAAACAGCATCAAAAACCGCTTTTTCGTCGGAAAATTTAACCTCTAACTTTGAAGGGTGAATATTTACGTCCACCAAGGAGCAGTTGAGCGAAACGTCCAACACGCAGGACGGAAATTTGTCGTGCGGAATATATGAACGGAACGCCTGCTCGAGCGCCGCTGTAAGCGTTTTATTCTTTACCGATCGAGAATTAATGAAAAAGTGCTGCATTGCGCGGTTGCCGCGCACGTTGTCAGGCGTGGAAATATAACCGTGAACACGTATACCGCTGTGCGATGATCTTACCTCTGCCATTTTCGTGGCAAACGCGCCGAAAACGGAATATATCGCATTTTTGAGGTTGCCGTCGCCGCTTGTGGAAAAGCGGAGTTTCCCATCCGCAATAAATTTTATCGCGACTTCCGGGTGGGATATCGCCATTTTCTCCATAGCGGAAGCAACATAAGCGGTCTCGCTCGCGTTTGACTTCATAAATTTAAGCCGTGCGGGCGTGCGCGCAAACATAGATTCGCAAATTATCGTCGTTCCCACAGGACAGCCGCTATCCGCTACGTCGCGCAGCGTTCCGTAGCTCGCCGTAATTAGTGTACCGTATTCCTCGCCTTTTTTCGCCGTCATAATTCGCATTTCCGTGACCGCGGAAATGGCGGCGAGGGCCTCCCCGCGGAAGCCGAGCGTCATTATGGCAGAAAGGTCTTTTGCATTTTTTATTTTGCTTGTGGCGTGGCGGCGCAGGCACATCATCGCGTCCTCACGCGTCATACCCGAGCCGTTGTCGGCAACGCGAAGGAAAGATATACCGCCGTTTTTGATCTCTGCCGTTATCTCTGTCGCGCCTGCGTCGATGGAGTTTTCCACCATCTCTTTTATAGCTGACGCGGGTCTTTCAACGACCTCGCCAGCGGCGATAAGGTTCGCCACGGACGCATCAAGAACATTTATTATTCCCATAATAAGTTAATCCAAATCTTTTTTCAGTTCAAATATCAAATTAAGTGCTTCAAGAGGTGTGAGCGTATTTATATCAACTGCGCGCAGTTTGTCGCACGCGTCCTTTTCGTTCATGTTGTCGAACGTGATAAAACCAAGCTCGCTCTCTTCGTTTTTTTGGGTATCCTTTTGTGGGGCGGGAACGCTGGCGACAAGATCTGCAAGTACCTTTTTCGCCGTTTTTATAACTTCGTTCGGCACGCCCGCAAGTTTTGCGACCTCGATACCGTAGCTGTCATCAGCCGCTCCTTTCACTATCTTGCGCAAAAAAATGATGTCGTCACTTCTCTTTTTCGCGACGATGTTGTAATTGACAACACCCTTCTCTTCTTCTTCGAGAGAGGTGAGCTCATGGTAATGCGTTGCAAAAAGCGTCTTTGCGCCGATCTTTTTTAGCGTATATTCCGCTACGGCGCGTGCTATCGCCATGCCGTCGAAAGTGCTCGTACCTCTGCCTATTTCGTCGTAGATGATAAGGCTGTTTTTCGTAGCGTTATGCAAAATATACGCAACCTCGCTCATTTCAAGCATAAAGGTGGATTGCCCCATCGCAAGGTCATCAGAAGCGCCTACTCGCGTGAAAATTTTATCAACAACACAAATTCTCGCCTCGCGTGCAGGAACGAAAGAGCCTATCTGCGCCATGACTGTGATGAGCGCGACTTGGCGCATATATGTAGATTTACCCGCCATATTGGGGCCTGTGATTAGCATGAATTTGTTAAGACCCGCGTCGAGCTTTGTGTCGTTCGGCACAAAATAGGCGTCCTTGGCATACTGTTCAACAACGGGGTGTCTGCCATCTTTTATGGAGATCACATCGCCATAGCTTACCTCCGGGCGGACGTAGGAATTTCTGCTTGCTACCTCTGCCAGAGAAGCGTAAACATCGAGCTTTGCAAGCAGAAACGCGCTTTTCTGTATTCTGTGAACGTTAGCGGCAACTTTTTCGCGTATGTCGCAGAAAAGCTTATATTCAAGCGCAGAGAGTTTTTCCGACGAACCCAATACCTGAGCTTCCATTTGTTTGAGCTCTTCGGTAATGTAACGCTCGCCGTTTGTAAGCGTTTGTTTTCTTATAAAGCGTTCCGGAACGCTTGAAATATTGGATTTTGAAACTTCTATGTAATAACCGAAAACACGGTTATAACCAACCTTGAGGTTTTTTATGCCCGTGGCGTTTCTCTCTTCTTCTTCAATACGGCTTATCCAATCAGTACTGTCGGAAACTATGGAGCGCAGATAGTCTACGTCTGCATTATATCCCTCGCGGATAAACCCCGCTTCTCTTACGGAAAAAGGAGGCTCGTCCACGATAGACGCGGAAATGAGCGCGTAAATATCGTCGAGAGTATCAAGTTCATCGTGTATAGAGGAAAGCTCCTCGCTTTCGAAAGAAGCAATAAGGCTTTTTATTTCTGGGAGTTTTTCCGCCGTCTGCTTTACAGCAACAAGGTCGCGGCAGTTTGCAGAGCCGTAGACTATTCTCGTGATAAGGCGCTCAAGATCGAGCACTCCCGAAAGTGCGCTTGTGATCTCACCTCTATCCATAACTCTGTCGCAAAGCTCCGCAACAGCAGCTTGGCGTTTGTTTATGTAATAAGGGTTTTTGAGCGGGAAATCTATGTATTTTCGCAAAAGGCGCGCTCCCGCCGCTGTTTTTGTTTTATCAAGCACCCAAAGGAGCGTTCCCTTTTTCTCTTTCGAGCGCATAGTTTCGCAAAGTTCAAGATTGCGGCGCGTATTCTGATCTATCTCAAGATATTCGCCGTTCTGATAAAAATTGAGGTTTTTAAGGCTTTCGAGGTTGTTTTTCTGCGTTTCTTTAGCATAGTAAAGAAGTCCCCCCACAGCGCGAAGCGCGGGAGAATCGGGGTTTTCAAACTCTTCGGGGACAGAGTCAAATCGTTCTGACACACTTTTTATAGCATATGACGCGTCAAAACGTTCGGGGCATTTGTCGTTTATTACGGCAGAAAGTCTGCCGCGCAGGAAGTTTTCCATGCCCTCTATCTCGGAAACAGGAACGTTAAGCACAACCTCTCGTGGGGCGTAAACGCCTATTTCCGTCATCGTTTTCGCAAGGCTATCCTCACCCGAAAAAGATGTCACGGATATCTGCCCCGTGGAAATATCGGCAAAGGAAACGCCTATCTCGTCTTCCGTATAATAAATACCGCAGATATAATTATTTCTTTTTTCGTCAAGAAGAGTGGATTCGATAAGCGTGCCGGGCGTTATCATACGGATAACGTCGCGCTTAACGATTCCCTTTGCGGTGGCGGGGTCTTCCATCTGTTCGCAAATGGCTACCTTATAGCCCTTGCCTACAAGTCTGCCGATATACCCCTCTACCGCGTGGTACGGAATACCGCACATGGGCGCGCGTTCCGCCTCGCCGCAATCTCTGCCTGTGAGTACAAGATCCAGCTCGCTTGATGCAGTCTTTGCATCATCAAAGAACATCTCATAAAAATCTCCAAGGCGGTACATAAGGATATATTCCTTGTACTTATCCTTTATTTCCAGATATTGCTGCATCATCGGTGTCATGCTTTCTTCTCCGTTTCGGTTTTTATTTATGCGTCAAGTTCGCCGATAAGAGCGAACGGCGCGGATTTGGTTATTTTAAGGTTTACAAATTTACCGGTGAGGCTTTCGTCTCCGTCAAAAAGTACGATTCTGTTGCCTTCCGTGCGCGCGGACATTTTCGTTCCATTCGTTTTGCTCTTGCCCTCAACGAGCACGCGCAAAGTCTTGCCTACATACGCTTCGTTCTTTTCGGCAAGAAGCTCGTTTTGAAGAGCCAAAAGTCTGTTCATGCGTTCCGTCTTTATCTCGTCGGGAACCTGCTCCATCTTCGCCGCCGGCGTACCCGTGCGGGGCGAATAGATGAACGAGAATATCATATCGTATTTAACTCTCTTCATAAGTTCAAGCGTGTCGTTGAAATCTTCTTCTGTTTCGCCCGGGAAACCGACGATAATATCGGTGGTAATGGCAATATCGGGCATTTTTTCGCGCATATAATCAACGAGAGAAAGATACGCTTCCTTGTTATAATGGCGGTTCATCTCTTTGAGCACGCGGTCGCTGCCCGACTGCACGGGAAGGTGGAAATGCTTTGCTATCTTCGGGTTCGCCGCCATAACGTCGATAAGCGCGCGCGAAGCGTCCTTCGGGTGGCTTGTCATAAATCGTATCGTGAAATCGCCCTCAACCTCGCAAATGCGGGTAAGCAGAGTTGCAAAATCACATTCTCCGCCAAACTCTTTGCCGTAAGAGTTTACGTTTTGCCCCAAGAGAGTTATCTCCTTGCAGCCGCTCGTGGCAAGCTCGCTCACTTCTTCAATTATCTTTTCAGGTCGGCGACTTCTTTCCCTGCCGCGAACGTACGGAACTATGCAATACGTGCAGAAATTGTTGCAGCC
>JBGVFW010000211.1:0-2876 GCA_045121315.1 Eubacteriales bacterium | reverse complement strand
GCAAGACAACAATAGGCAAGATGCTTGCTCAACAAGAGTATTGCGGGGATATTATCAATTTCAAGACTTATTCAAAGTCCTTCCGCAACAAGAAGCGAATTGAAAATCCTGAGGAGAATTGGGCGGTATTCAAGGACGTTCACGAGCCGATCATTGACCGAGAGACCTTTGAAATGGTGCAGGAGCTTGTAGCAAAAACAAAACGCCGCGCCCCGAAGAAGGAGAACGGCGCGAAGAATATGTTTTGCGGCTTGCTCTATTGTGCCGATTGCGGTAGCCCCTTGTGGTTCAACGTCAATCATCCTAACAAAGCCATTCAATATTTCAACTGCTCCAATTACAGAGCCAATCGCGGCACTTGCCCATCAACGCACTATATCCGAGCCGATTCGATTGAGCAGGTGGTGATAGCAGAGCTTCAAACCATCGCTCATTTTCTTGACGAAGAAGAGGATGAATTTGCCGCCATGCTTGAAAGCAAGACCAACAAGGATATTGCCGCCGAGCAAAAGCTTGCCGAATCTCAACTTGCCACGGCGAGAGCGAGAGTCAAGGAAATCGAACGCTTATACGAAAGGATTTATGAGGACAGCGTAAACGGCAAGGTTTCGGACGAATGGTTTATGAAGCTCTCTCACAAGTATGAGGTAGAGATGGATGAGACCAAGAAAAACATCCTTGCTTTACGCGAAAAACTCGATAGCCTTGCGGAGAAGCGACAAACCAAAGAGAACTTTGTCAAGGCGGTACGAAGCTTTATGGAAATGAAAACGCTTAATCCCGTGATCCTTCGCGAGCTGATAGAGAAAATTGAAGTTCATCAGATTGAGGGTACGGGAAAAATCGTACTCAAAGAGTGATTATCCATTATCGCTTTGTTGGTTGCCTGCAAATTCCCGAATGGCACAGAAAGCGCAAGGTAACTCTTGAGAGCAGACAAGGCGTAGCGGTAAACTATCTACCCACCACGGCATAACAAAAGAAAAGAGCAGAATAACTGCTCTAAATAAGAAAATATAGGCAAAAAAATATCGAGTGTTCATCGCTTTCGTTATGAACACTCGATATGGTGCGGGTGACAGGACTTGAACCGAGATTTGTCGCGTTGCTTCCGCAACATCAAATGCGCCAAATCAAGCGAACGCAAGCATTCGCTTCGCATCAAAATTCAAATGTCTACACCCGACATTTGAATTTTCTGTGGGTTCGCGTAACCACCACCGCGCAAAAGGGTAGGAGCAAAAGCTCCTACCCTTTTGTGGTGCGGGCGGTGGGACTTGAACCCACACATCGAAGATACTAGATCCTAAGTCTAGCGCGTCTGCCATTCCGCCACGCCCGCGTTATTTAATTTGATAATGCGTCTAGCGCGTCTGCAACTTCGCTCGCGCACTCGCTCGTAGCAAGAATGCTTCGCATTCTCGCCTTCGCAACTGAGGTTGCTCGTTCCGCCACACCCGCGTTATTTAATTTTATAATGCGTCTAGCGCGTCTGCAACTTTGCTCGCGCTCGACTGCATCATTATACCACAAAGCGCACCCATTGTCAAGCAAGAAAAAATCCATTTATGAAAAGAATTTTCGCAATTTACATTTTTTCTTGATTTTTCCTTGAAATAGTGGTATACTAATCTTACATAGTAAAATTTACCGAAAGGAAAATTTAGAGCATGAAGCATGTTGACATATATACCGACGGCGCGTGCCGCGGCAACCCGGGTAAAGGCGGCTGGGGAGCGATCCTTGTTTATGAGGGCAGGGAAAAGGAGCTCTCGGGCGGAGAGCCGATGACCACGAATAATAGAATGGAGCTGTCAGCGGCAATCGAGGCGCTTTCCGCACTCAAGGAGCCGTGCGAGGTAACGCTCACCTCCGACTCAAAGTATCTCATTGATGCAATAGAGAAGGGCTGGGCGGTATCCTGGAGAGCAAAGGGCTGGAAAAAAGCCGATAAATCTCCCGCTCTTAATCCTGATTTGTGGGAAAAGCTTTTAGGACTCCTTGAAATTCACAAGGTTACGTTTATCTGGGTCAAGGGACATGTCGGACACCCTTACAATGAACGCTGCGACAAGCTTGCCACAACATTTGCGGACAGCTTTAAATAAGATTTCAAATTGAAAAAGATATCACTTTTATGTATTCTTGTCTGTGCGGTATTGATTTTCTCCGCATGTAGTACAAGCAACAACACCGACACGTCGGACGACGGTGTTATTGGCGACGGAACGACTATGGATATGATTCCCGACGGAACCGAGCAGAATAGCGGCGACAACAAGACTGAGGAGCCGACTACGGACGGAACTACCACCGAAGAGCAGACAAGTGACGAAGAAACAAGTGATTTGGGCGATGATAGCACTCAATCGCAGAAGGAAAAGAAGACGATTACCTCTGACACGGGCACGGGGCTCAATCTTGTGATCGAATATACGGTTGGCGACAAGATCGACGGCGCGCGCAAAATTGATATTGAGGTTTATATCGAGAGCTATTCCTTAAACGTGACCGCAAGAGGCAACACCAACTTTGTAAGAGTGGGTGACGAAACGCTTTATTTCTCAACCGATGCCATAAGCTATAACGGTACGGAGAAGAAGCTCACAAGGGTAGTGTCGCACACATTTACGACTATGACGGACAATGAAACTCTTCCCATTTATGCAATGTGGAATTTTAACGGAGTTTATAGCGACAAGCCTATTAGCGCGATCATAATTGAAAATAACATCGAGCTTTAAAAAAGAACTCGGATGCGATTGCATCCGAGGTTTTTTATTTTATTTCCTGCTCAAGGTCGTCAAATATTGGGGAGGTGAAGAAATCAATAAGGCTTATTTCTAAACCGTCACATATTTTTTTAATTGTTGCGA
>JBGVFW010000210.1:0-5245 GCA_045121315.1 Eubacteriales bacterium | reverse complement strand
AATACCACTTATTCTCTGAAATTGCAATAGTTTTTTTGAAATTATTTTAATTTTTCAGACTTATTTTTACCGATTTTATTTTCTTTGCCCTGAGCCAAGCGAACGATGTTCTTTCTGTGTAAGAAAATGATAAACAATCCCATTAAAATGCAGAAGATCGTCTTTATAGCCGTAGGGAAGAAATAAACTGGCATCTTATAATTAAGCAAGGGGAAAAGCATGGCACCGATAATAGAACCGAGAGAAACGTATTTTGTAAATCCTACGATTATCGCAAAAAGAACGATGCAGATAAGGCAAACTATAGGGTTGAGCACAAGCATGGATGCCGCCGCAACAACAACGCCCTTGCCGCCTTTGAATTTAAAGAATATGGGGAATGCGTGACCCATCATGCAGAAGAAAGCCGCAACGTATGCAAATTCGTCGCCCGGCATAAGGAAAAGTCCCAAGCAAACAGAAACGACCGCTTTGAGCGCGTCGCCCAAAAGAGTAAGTCCCGCCGCTTTTTTGCCGTGCGTGCGGAGCATATTTGTTGCTCCCGCGTTGCCGCTGCCGTGCGTGCGGATATCGTCGTGATAACCCTTTTGGGATATCATAACGGCGAAATTAAGGCTGCCGAGAAGATAAGGAATTACAACGCAGATAATTATTCCGAGAATATACAGCGCCGTAGGAGAATCCATTTTTATTATTCCGGTTCCAAGTAATTCTTTCATATTGTCGCTCCCTTTTATTCAGTGTCGTCGCCCTTTTGGCGAATAACAAATCGAATGGGTGTACCGTTAAAACCAAACGCTTCGCGCAGTTTGTTTTCGAGGTATCTTTGATATGAGAAATGGAAAAGCTCAGCGTTGTTAACGAAGAAAACGAACGTAGGGGGCTTTATTCCCGACTGAGTCATGTAATATATCTTGAGTCGCTTACCCTTATCCGTGGGAGGCTGAACGCGCGTCTGTGCGTCCGCAAGAACGTCGTTGAGCATACCCGTAGTCACGCGTCTTGCATTCTCATTAGCAGCCGCAACAACGGTTTCGAATATCTTATTAAGTCGCTGACCTGTTTTCGCAGAAACGAAAACGATGGGCGCATAAGGCATAAAGGAGAGTGCTTCGCGGATATCGTCCGTGAATTTTTTCACCGTGGAATTGTCTTTTTCAACGATATCCCATTTGTTTACAACGATGATAGAGGCTTTGCCGGATTCGTGCGCAATGCCTGCTATCTTTTCGTCCTGCTCTGTGATGCCCTCACTGCCGTCTATCATAATAAGGCAAACGTCGGCGCGTTCCACAGCTTCGTGAGCACGGATAACGCTGTATTTTTCGATCTTGTCAATAACCTTGCTCTTGCGGCGCATACCTGCGGTGTCAATGAGCGTGAATTTGCCGTATTCGTTTTCAAGATGATTGTCAATAGCGTCTCTTGTCGTTCCCGCGATGTCGGAAACTATCATTCTGTCCTCGCCCAAGAATTTGTTGACAATAGAGCTTTTGCCCGCATTAGGCTTGCCGATAACAGCAATCTTAATGCTGTCGTCAGGTTCTTCTTCGGGCTCGTCCTTTGTGGGTGAGAGTTCGAGTATCTTGTCGAGTATATCGCCTGTACCCGTACCATGAACGGAGGAAACAGCGATGGGATCGTCAAGACCGAGTTCATAAAATTCATAGAAGCCGAGAGGCAATTCACCTACGGAGTCTATTTTATTTACGCCGAGTATTATCGGCTTTTTGCTTCTTTTAAGCATCTGCGCGATCTCGCGGTCGTCGGCTGTAACGCCTGCGTCGATATCGCAAAGGAAAACTATAACATCGGCGGTCTCGATTGCAACCTCTGCCTGAATTTTCATTTTTTCAAGCAGAACGTTGTCTGTTTTCGGTTCAATACCGCCGGTATCAATAAGGACAATGGGCTTGCCGTTCCATTCCGTTTCATAATAAACGCGGTCGCGCGTAACGCCCGGCACGTTGTCAACTATGGAAACTCTGGAGCCTGCTATCTTGTTAAACAAGGTGCTTTTGCCCACATTTGGGCGGCCCACTATCGCAGCAACAGTCTTTGCCATTATATTTCATTCCTTTCTCGCACTTTCTTTAAAAGGAAGTGCGCAGGGGAACTCTGTCCGTCTGCCGCCGGACAAAATTCCGTTTGTTTTGTATATTGTGATAAAATATCCTTATTTTCCAATAACTTTTTCCAAAAACTCGTAACCGTCGTTGTTGCAAAGACCGATCTTAACGCCGAGTTCTGCTTCAAGCTCTTCTCTGCTCTTGCCGCAGAGGAAAAGGTCCTCTTCATAACGGAGCATACAGGAAGGTAGCAATAGGTTTCCGTAAAGCTCCTTGCCTGCAAGCTGCGCGGCAAGGTCTTTGCCCGTTACAAGACCTGCAACGGTAACGCTTTCGCCGAAAAAGTTATTGGTTATTTCATAAACGTTTATCTTAACGTTCGGGAATTTAGTTTTTATTTTGTCCGCACATTCGCAGATGAAACCGTATGCGGCGCGCCCTGTCGCGATGGAGAGCGCACGCTCGCGCGCGTCGCCTTCCTCGTCTTCGAGTGCTGCGTCAAGCTCGTCCTTCATGGAGGATATCATACCGACGCCGTTCTCTATCTGGCGGTATCCTTCGTAATAATCGCCGTCGGGAAGCGGCAACCCTGCTTCAAGGTAAAGCTCGTCCCCGCAATAGATTATTGAGGAGCCGAGCGCTTTTTTGCAGGCGGCGGCGAACGCCTCTACCTGTCTTACGACAGCGGCGCTTTCTTCCTTTGAAAAAGGCGTAAGCGGATAAAGCCCGTCACGATGCTTTGTCAGCCCTGCGGGAACTACGGAAACGCTCGATACCTGAGGATAAAGGCAGGCGAGGTCGTGCATAGTGCGTTCGAGGTTCGCGCCGTCGTTTACGCCGCGGCACAAAACTATCTGTGCGTTTATTTCAATGCCCGCGTCCGCGAGCTTCTTTATATACGCAAGCACTTCGCCCGAGCGCGGATTTTTGAGCATCTTCACGCGCAACTCGGGGTCTGTGGTGTGTACGGAAATGTTGATGGGCGACATACGCATCTTTATGATGCGGTCTATATCATCCTCCGTCATATTGGTAAGAGTGATATAGTTGCCCTGCAAAAAGGAAAGGCGGCTGTCGTCATCCTTAAAATAGAGCGTGTCGCGCATACCCTTGGGAAGCTGGTCTATAAAGCAGAAAATACACTTGTTGCGACAGGAATGTTTTTTGTCCATAAGGAAAGTTTCAAATTCCAAGCCGAGGTCGTCGTATTCTCCTTTTTTGATAACGAAAGTTTTTTCCTCGCCGTTTCTGTCAACGAGCACAGAGAGCTTCTTTTCGCAAATATAATATCTGTAATCGAGAACGTCTTTTATCTCGTTTCCGTTGATGGAGATTATCTTGTCGCCCGGAAAAATTTTTGCTTTTTCCGCGGGAGAAAAACGTTCAACTTCCTTTATACAAACCATAATTACCCTCTAAATGAATTGTAGGTATGCCCGAGAGCCGAGCATACCTACCCCGTTTGTTTTAAGCTGTTTTCGCTCGATTAAGCGTCGTGCTTAACGATCTCTTTGCCGTCGTATGTGCCGCAATTCTTGCATACTCTGTGTGAAAGGTTGTATTCACCGCATTTGGGGCACTTTGTCATGCCGGGAAGATCGAGCTTCCAAACATTGGAACGTCTTTTATCTCTTCTTGCTTTAGAGACTTTTTTCTTCGGTACTGCCATTGTTATCTAACCTCCTTGAATAAGTAAAAACTTACAATTTTTATTTTAATAATGTTTTTAAAATTTCGAGTCTGGGGTCGATCTCCTTTTTAAGGCAATCGCACTCACCTTCGTTCAGATTTTTACCGCATTTTGGGCAAAGCCCCTTGCAGCCGTCCGAGCAAAGAACTTTTGAGGGCATATCCAAAAGGATCTGCTCTATCAAAGGCTCGAAAATATCGAGTTTTTTATCTTCGATAAAGATATAATCATCGTTTTCGCGCGAGGTATCGCTTCCCGCGATCTCTCTTTCGAACTCCAACGAGATATTACCGTCTACCGGTTTTGTGCATCTGGCACAATCCGCCGTAAACAAGAGGTCGGAATTTACCGTAAGGATCATATATCCCGACATATTCTTTACGTTTCCCTTAACGGAAACAGGGGTATGAAATTTCACATCCGGGAAGAGTTCTGAAAGAACCGCTTCTTCTTCCGGCACAGTTGCAAAATCAAATTCGATTTTGTTTTTTTCGCCGCAAAGTATCGGCTGCATATCCAGTTTCATAAAATGCTCCCTCGCAAAATAACATACAACGTGTACAATACACTTCTAAAATTATACCGTAACGTCAAGGATTTGTCAATATTTTTTTATATTTTTATCGCAAAAGCGAAAAAATATTTTGCCTCATTCACCGTCCTACGAGCGAGTAAAGCCCGTAAGACGGAAATATTTCTTTTCAAAGTTCTTTTGCGTACCTTTCTTTCAAGAAAGGTACGTTATTTAGCGATTATGTTGTAAATTTTGTTCTTAACGTAAATTTCTTTTACAATGTTCTTGCCTTCAAGGAAAGGTTTGATCTTTGCGTCGTTCTTTACGATCTCGGCGGCAACGTCCTGCTCAGCATTATTGGGAACGTCTACCGTGCCGCGAGTCTTACCGCATATCTGAACAGCAATGGTAACACTTGCGTCAACCGTCTTTGCTTCGTCGTATTCGGGCCAAGGAGAAACGGAGAGAAGCGTATGTTCTCCAAGCTCGTGCCATATCTCTTCCGTGATGTGGGGAGCAAAGGGGTTAAGAAGCGTGATGAACGTTTTGAGTTCGTCAACAGTGAGCGTACCTTCCGCGTAGATATCGTTTACAAGGGACATCATAGCCGCGATAGCCGTGTTGAACTTCATTTCTTCGATATCCTGGGAAACCTTCTTGATAGTCTTGTGGAACGCGGATTCGAGCTTCGGCGTTGCGCCCGTGCCCTTTGCAATATCCGTAAGACCCGCTACTCTGTCAAGGAAGCGTTTGCAGCCCTTAACGCTGCTGTCGCTCCACGGAGCGGCAGAGCCGTAATCACCCATGAAGAGAATATATACGCGCAAAACGTCTGCGCCGTATTCGTCAACAACGTCGTTTGGGTCAACAACGTTTCCCTTGGATTTACTCATCTTTTCGCCGTCGGGACCGAGGATAAGACCCTGAGCCGTACGTTTTGCGTAAGGTTCGTCCACGGGAACTTCGCCTATG
>JBGVFW010000209.1:0-5975 GCA_045121315.1 Eubacteriales bacterium | reverse complement strand
CACGCCTGCGACGGTACCTGTGATGGCGAGGGCTATCATGTAAAATCCGATCTCGCTCGTTTCCAGCACAAGCATGGCGAGGAGAATCTGCCCTGCATTGTGGCAAACGCCACCCGCGATGCTGACGCCTACTGTGGAGAATTTATCCGTCTTTTTCAGCAATATCAGCGCAACAAGACTCGGCACCGCGCCCGCGGCGCTGTACGCAAGCGACCATAGATTGCCGAAAAGCAGTGCGGAGAGAACTAATCGCACAAATGAAACCGAGCACGCTTCTCGCCAACCGTATTTGTATAGGACAAAGACTATCATTATGTTTGGCAATCCCATTTTTATGCCGGGTACGGCAGAATAAATGGGGGGGAACATTGCTTCTATATAAGAAAAGATGAGGGCAAGACATGCGGAAAGCGCGAGGAAGGTGAGCTTTTTCGTTTTCATGTTACGACACCGCATCAACTCCGCCGTCGTGCGCGGAGTCTATCCTTATTACAACTTTGTTCGGAAGGCAAACGATGGTTTCACCGTCGTACTGCACGGATTTGTGGTTTACGCAAATTCCGTCAGGGCAGGAGGCGGAGGTGACTTTTGCTTTGCCGTTTTCTATTTTGAGAATGTTGTAGCTATCATCGTTCTCACCCGTCGTTATTGTGACTTCGATATCCTCGGAGAGGGAATAGCGTGCGCTTTCCTCGCCGTCGATGAGCACCACGGCATATCCGCCCGCTGTGCGCGTGAAAAAGAACACGGCAAGCGCTATTGCCGCCGCTGCAACGAGCACGGCGGCGAGAATTATATCGTTTCGTATCTTTTTCATTTCCATCGTTTCTCCTTTAATGAATAAGGCGACCGAAGCCGCCTTATTTTGTATCATAGAAAATTGAATTATACAGGGAATGGCGCAAGCGCGTTCTGCTTATACGTTTTTGGGGAATTTAATGATGCACTGAACAGGGCAAACCTTAGCGCAAAGACCGCATCCGACGCATTTTTCATAATCTATCTTAGAGAGATTGTTTTCAACGTGAATTGCGTCTTTAGGACAACTCATTTCACATTTTTTGCATCCAATACAGCCGTTTGTACATTCTTTGCGAACGGTGGCGCCTTTTTCCTTGTTACTGCACATAACCGCAACCTTTGCATTTGCGGGAATGAGGGAGATGATGCCCTTGGGGCAGGTCTTAACGCAAAGACCGCAGCCGATGCAGAGCTTTTTATTAACTCTTGCAATGCCGTCTTCAACGCAGATGGCGCGTTTGGGGCAAACGGAAGCGCAATCGCCGCAACCGACACAGCCGTATACGCAGGCTTTGGAGCCGCCGTAGATAAGACATTCGGATTTACAGCTCTTGACGCCTTCGTAAACGGCTTTATCTTTCGCCGCTTCGGGGATACCGTTGCAGTGAACGAACGCCACGCGGCTTTCCACAGCTTCTGCTTCAACGCCGAGGATAGCGGAAACTTTTTCCGCAACCGCCGTAGCACCCGGAACGCAAAGGTTTGTCTTTGCGCCCTCTTCGACGATGGCTTTTGCGTAACCGTCGCAGCCCGTGTATCCGCACGCGCCGCAGTTTGCGCCGGGCAGACATTCACGAATGGTTGAAACTCTTTCGTCTGCTTTAACGCCCATAAAGTGAGAGGCGAGCGCGAGCACTACGCCGCATATGATGCCGACAACGGTAACTACCGCTATGGCTATAAGAATATCAAATAACATAAGTCATACCTCCTAAATCAAGCAAAGAGGTTATCCACGATTCCTGCAAAGCCGAAGAATGCGAGGGAAACTATGGAAGCAGCGATAAGGGTTGCGGGCAAGCCTTTGAAGCTTTCGGGCGCGTCGCAGCTTTCGATTCTGGAGCGAACGCCCGAGAAAAGCACCATTGCAAGAAGGAATCCAAGACCGCAGCCAAGGGAGCTTACCATGGATTCAAGGAAACCGTAGCCGTCTGTGATGTTGTTTATTGTAACGCCGAGAACCGCACAGTTCGTTGTGATAAGCGGCAGATATACGCCCAAGCTCTTGTGGAGCGAGGGAATATATTTTTTGAGCACTATCTCTATAAACTGAACGAGCGCAGCGATAACGAGGATGAACACGATCGTCTGCATATATTCAAGACCGAAGCGGTTGAGGATAAAATGCTGAATGGGCCATGTTGCCGCCGTTGCGACGAGCATTACGAAGATTACGGACACGCCCATGCCCGTCGCCTGATCGAGCTTTTTGGAAACGCCCAAGAACGGGCAGATACCCAAGAAGCGGCTGAGGACGTAGTTGTTTACCAACACGGAGGACATGAGAATAATTATTAAAGATTTGAAAGTTTCCATATCACTTTTCCTCCTTTACTGTGTTTTCCGTTGTGCCGACTTTCGTTGTGAGGTTTTCGTCGAGTGCAGTACATTCTTTGGAATGGCACACGCCCGCGGAGGGACAGCCTTCACATCCGAAGTCTTTTTTCTTAATGGCTTTGCCCTTTGTGAGGGCGTTCACAACAGCGATGAGCACGCCGAATACAAGGAAGCCGCCGGGAGATTTAACGAGGAATTCTACCTTGTAATTTTCAAGGAAGGGAATTGCAATACCGGCGAAAGAGCCGTTACCGAACACCTCTCGAACCGTTGCCATGAGGACGAGCGCGAGTGTGAAACCAAGACCCATGCCAACGCCGTCGAGCGCGGATTCACCGACTTTGTTTTTGCTTGCGAACATTTCCGCTCTGCCAAGGATTATGCAGTTTACGGTGATGAGCGCTAGGTAAATGCCGAGCAGATCGTAAAGCTCCGGCAGGTATGCGTGCATAAGCATCTGCACAAGCGTTACAAAGCCCGCTATGATCACTATATAACAGGGAATTCTTACTTTATCGGGGATAACTTTGCGAAGAAGAGAGATAACCACGTTGGAGCAGATGAGAACCGCTGTTGCGGCAAGACCCATACTGAGCGCTCCTATAACGTTCGTTGTCGTGGCGAGGGTGGGGCAGGTGCCGAGCACGAGCACGAAAACGGGGTTTTCAAGGAGCAAGCCTTTGAGAAGAATGGAAAGTTTGCTGTTGTTTTTCATATTTACTCAGCTCCTTTCAAAATATTGATCGTTTCGAAAACTTTGGAAACGGCTGTGCTGTAGCCTCTGTGAGTGTACGTGGCACCGCTTATAGCGTCTACTTCGCCGAGGGTTTCGGCAGTTTTGCCGTTGTACTGCTCATAGTAAGAGGGCTCTGCGCAAACGGAACCGATGCCTTGGGATTCGCTCTGCTTCGTCGTTACGCAGGAGATTATCTTGCCGTCCGCCGTTGCGGAAACCGTGATATAGATATATTCGCCGGAAGTATTCCATTCGCCATTGATGCCGTAGCCTGCGGCTGTGAGATCGAATACATAGTTGCCGCTTGCGGTTTTATATGCTTTTGCCACTCTGTTTGAAATGCCTTCATATGCGGAAAGGTCTATTTCTTCCATAGCGGAATTTTTGTGCGTTTCAAGAGAAGCAAGAACGCTTGCTTTCGTTGCGTCGTCAACGTCGCTTGTAACGTTTCCGTCTTTGTCTACGCCGACGAACTGTTCGCCGATAACGAGAACGTAGCCTTCGCCGTTGCCTGCTTTATAAATTGCCGTTACGCCGTCGAGAACCTCTGCGATGAATTCTTTCGTGAAGTCCGCGCCCGCGGGAAGAGCCGTGGAGAGGTTGTCCGCAAGAATTTCTTCTTCTGTACGGATATCAACGCTGCCGCCGTTTACAATGATGAAGGAGTTGAGCGCGTCTTTTATCGCGTTTTTGTATGCGGAGGTCGTTTTTGTTGCGCCGGAAACGGTGTCAACGCCGTCTGCTGTGTCGGAATTGAGACCTATGAAATTATCGCCGTAAGTTTTTTCATATCCAAGTGTTTCGCCGCTGGAAAGGCATACAGCGCCCGTGATATTTCCGTTTTTATCAATGCCGCACATGACGGTAAGACCAGAGGAATAACCCGTCGTTACCATTTTGAAAACATAGCCGCCACTTGCTTCGCGGTATACGTTTGTAACCGTTGCGGGAAGCGTATAATCCGAAACTGAAAGCTCTTCAAATTCTTCGCCGTCGGGCATTACCACGAGGAGAGCTTCGTTTGCTTTCTGCGCTTCCGCTTTTTCGATAATTGGAGCGGTAACGTAGTTTACCGCCGCCAAAAGCGCGGAGATGACCAAGCATATTATTGCGAGGACCGCGATGCTCTGAATTGATTTTTTCATGCTTTTGCACCTCCGAAAGGTTTCTTTGCCGTCCATTTATCAATGTGAGGCGTGAGAATATTCATAAGAAGAATAGCAAAGGAAACGCCTTCTGGATATACGCCCCAGAATCTTATGAGCACTGTGATAAGACCCGCGCCGACACCGAAGATTACCTTGCCCCATTTCGTGATGGGAGTTGTAGCGTAGTCCGTCGCCATGAAGATAGCGCCGATGAAAAGACCGCCCGAAAGCGTATACTGAAGCGCCAACGTGATGTCCTGCGTCACGGCGAGCGTGAAGAGGAATACCGTTGCGATAAATGTAACGGGCGTGTGCCATACGATGACTTTACGCGCCACAAGATAAATAAAGCCTATGACAAGAGCAATGGTGCAGGCTTCGCCGATAGCGCCGCCGCGTGTACCGAGCAACAGGTCGAGCGTGTTGACTGTGCCGCCCTCCGCGAGCGTTGCAAGGGGAGTTGCACCCGCCGCTGTGTCAACGATAGCGGGCATAGCCGCGCTTGTCATGGAGCCGAACGTGATGAGCATGAATACTCGGCCTGTGATTGCGGGGTTTGCAAAGTTCTGACCGATGCCGCCGAAGAGGCATTTAACGACCACAATCGCAAAAGCGGAACCTATTGCCGCCTGCCAAAGCGGAATGTTTGCCGGCAGGTTGAGCGCGAGAAGAAGACCTGTCACAATGGCGCTGAGGTCCGTTATCGTGAGTTCTTTTTTGCAAATTTTATTGAAAAGAAATTCGGAAACTACCGCTGCCGCAACGCATACGGCGATAACGGCGAGGGCACGCAGACCGAATATTATAACGCCCGCTACGGTTGTGGGAAGAAGCGCGAGGATAACATCGAGCATTATCTTCTGTGTGGTGCGGGGGCTGTGAATATGGGGTGAAACGGAGATGTGAAGGTTACTCATTTTTTGCCCTCCTTTTCTTTTTGTGCGTTCATATATTCGCGCAACATGGTTTTGGCCATCTTGTTAGTTTCGACAAGCGGACGTTTAGCGGGGCAGATGTAGGAACAACAGCCACATTCCATGCAAACGTCAACGCGAAGTTTTTTGAGCGCTTCGGCATCGCCGTTTTTGTACGCTTTTGCAATTCCCATGGGGGAGAGGTTGACTGGACAGTGAGATACGCACATACCGCAATGGATACACTGAGTGGATTTTGGGCGTTTTGCGTCCTTTTCGTCGAAAGCGAGAATTGCGTTTGTGTTTTTGAGAACGGGAGAATCCATACTTGGAACGGAAACGCCCATCATGGGTCCGCCGTAAAGCACCTTTTTCGGCTCGGATTTAAAGCCGCCGCAGAAAGCGAAAACATCAGACATAGGCGTACCGATGGGAACGATAACGTTTTTCGGCTCTTTAACGGCGCTGCCGTCCACGGTTATGCATTTTTCTGTAAGGGGCATACCTGTTTTTACAAATTTCGCGATAGCCGCCATAGTCGTGCAGTTGCAAACGACGCAACCCACGTCGAGCGGGAGCTTGCCTGCGGGAACGACCTTGCCCGTTGTATGGTAGATAAGCACTTTTTCGCCGCCCTGTGGGTAAACGCTGGGAAGCACCTTTACTTCTACCTGAGGATTCTTAGCGGCGATCTCTTTCATCTTTTCAATAGCCTGCTTTTTGTTTGCTTCGATGCCGATGATAGTTTTCTTTACGCCGAGGTATTTCTCAAAAAGAGAAATAGCGTCCGCTATGCTTTGCGCGTCATCTATCATCGTG
>JBGVFW010000208.1:0-3326 GCA_045121315.1 Eubacteriales bacterium | reverse complement strand
TATCCTTACTTTCTGATCCATACCTTGCTCCGTATTTTTTCGGCCTTCGCTTTAGCCACCAAAGGCGCGAATTCTTTTTAAAATCAATTAACATCCACGTGAAGATGGTATTTACCGCAATGAAGACACTGGAAAAGATGGCCGTTCACCCATCCGTCCGGTGTCATATCGTCAATGAGTTCGTTAACCCAGACTTCGCGTTTTTCGCATTCTGCGACAACCTCCTGATAAATACCCAGATCATCAAGATCTGCTTTACCCACTCGTCCGAGGTACGCGCAGTGGTCGTTGCAACAGTTCAACCATTTTTCTTGTTGCCAAGAATAATAGCCGGGTGTGCGTTTGCATAGTTCGTCATTCTTTTCGGGGCTTTTTACAGGAGAATCATCCTCGTTGAAATAACCGTCAAACTTTTCTGCGGCTTTGCCACTCGCAACACAATCAAGACAAATGCAAGTTACCTTAAATCGAGTATGCATATGGCTAATATATGCATGGACTTTTTTGCCACAACAATTGCAAACATTTGTTTCAAACGTTACCATGTCAGACAAATAGAGGTTGGGATGATATTTGAACTGCGGCAAGCCGATGATGTTTTTCATAATAAAACCTTTCTGTGTTTTCCGTCCACACGACGTCAATTATTTTCGTTCTTTTTTATCATATATTGATTTTTTGTTCATTAAACTAAAAAACATTCTCGGGTCGTTATATCGCGCACAGGTTTCTTGCCATGTTGTTAGGTTGTTTTTTATCGTTTCACACACAAAATCATATTCTTTTTTCGTTATCTTTCCGTGAATAAGCATACATTGGTAAAATTTTTTTATACTGAAAGCAGTAGCTTGTATTGTTTTTGGAGTTGACCAAGAGCATTTTTTTATAAAAAAATCCCCTAAATAATTATCCAACTTTTTGGTTCCTTGCCTCATCTTCAACGACTCGTAGTGCGATAGATAAGTAAACAAAAAATAATCCACGTTCATGCAATGTTTGCGTTGAACATTTAACGATAAACCATTCAGGTGTTCCAAGAATAAATTCAAACACTCAGTATTTTCTTTGGATAGTTTTCGTTGCTGACGTTCATAAGCATCGTATTCTTCATCAAGATTTATTTTTATCGTTTCCATTACATTTCTTTCACAGCTTGCGGGCGCTGCTACCCGTATTTCTTCTTGGGAGACTCGCACTCCCGTCCTCTGTATATAGTATATCACAAATGCTCCATTATGTCAATGCCTTTGTCAAAGTTTTCTGATAATTTAATATTGAAATAGCAAAAAGAGCTGCTTTTCAGCAACTCTTGAAAACACTTTTATTGTTGAGTAAATGTATCATAAATACCTTGCATACAATAGAGCGTCGGAGGTAGTGCGACGCCATTTCCCCACATTTTATATTCTGACGAATCAGAATGCAGCTTGTTATACCAAGCTAACATTTGTTTTTTGGTGTAGTCTTTTGTCTTTCTATCATTTATCAACGCGTGCGTGTTACGAACATCCACCCAAAAACGGTATTCTTCGTCTGTAAGATACTCTTTGACATCCGGCCAGCCCCAACGGTCCGGAAAACCCTGTAGACGAGCACATTCGGTCGGCGTGAGGCGACGAACGATATAACGCGATCCATTATAAATAACCGTTTTAGTAAGATGTGGACCTGATGCGTGAGTCCCACACGCAATCGTTCTTGAAACATCATCAGAAGACTGTAATAAATCTTGTTGATGAGGTGCATCGGCGTTATTTTCAATTATAAATTTATGGATTGTTTCAGGGATATAATCCTGTTTACGCTCGGTTATTAAGTTTTCAGATTCACCTCCATATTCTACGCCGGATGATTTCAACGTCTCTCCAACGCCTTCTGTATAACCTGAAAACCCACTTTGATGATATGCTTGTGAACTTTCTTGAATATTCGATGTACATATAGCTTTACTAAGAGAATCCCAACGGCCAACTCCTTTATAATCTCTCGCCATTAAAGTACCTGAAACTGGAGAACCGTGCAACGTAACAGGTTCTGTTATAATTGGTTGCTCGGACGTACAGTTAAGAGTGGGAGCTTGGTTTTCATAAATCTCCGCGTGAGCTTGTCCGGAAGCTAAACAATACAGTAAATCCTCTTGATGTTTTGCGTTTTCAGAGAGATTTTTATTTATAAAATGAGCCACTGCAGGCTCACCACCGTGTGTACAGGTAAGTGTTGGGCTTATATCCGCAAAAATGTTTGCACCGGATTTACCGCCTCCTTGATCTACAGAATAAACAATTGCCGGTCTATCAATGATGTTGAGTGTAAAACTGGAATCTTCGCGCCATCCTTTGCCGTTACAACCGGCAGTGTCGGCCCGATCAATACAATTTCCTTGAATACAATAAGTAGTCGGAGACGTTTCAACAATCAATTCATTCGCTCGTTTGTCGCCCAAATCAAACGTGTTTAATGTATTAGAGACCTTACAGTCAATATAGGTTTCTGAATCTCCTTTGAATCGTGGACGAGAACTTTTGCAAAACGGATGTTGCTGCGTGGGCATAGCCACACAAGGTTGACGTTGACCACCTTGAGCCGTATTCAGTGTAGGAGCAATTTCATTGTGTAAACGAGGAACACCATCCTGGCTTCGAGGCTCAAATAAAATTACCGGCTGTACTATAGCTGTGCTGCCTTGATTTTTGTTTGGGTTGGGATTGGTCGTATCTAATGTTTTGGCGACGTCTACTTGACGGCAGCCACTATGCGGATTATCGGATTTCATACTATTTGAAGATAAACTATCGAAGTTATATGCCGTTACTAAAGAATCATTCTCGCATTCTACCGCACATTGATTGATGTGTTGTTCGCAAGCTAATCTTCCGACTATATCAGACATATGTTTAGGTGCGCCGGCACCGGCACGGATTGTTGAGGCGATATCAGTTAAAGCTATAGGTTGTATAATTCCGCAACGCCCTGATGAGATTCCACAGTTAACGCCAAGTGTTGAGGATTGTTCACCTGTAAGAGTGCTGTTATAACCATCTACGCCATAACAAACGCCGAGCACAGCTTGACCGTTTGCAGAATTACCGGAGCTTAAGCAAGGAGTGTTTTTGTCTCCGAAGATTGGATTTTGAGTAAGATGAAAGCTTAAATACTCTTTTGGGCAATCATTTGTTCCAATGCTTCCTTGAGCATTGGCGGAAGTTCCTTGCCACGGACTTTGGCTCTTCTCAAAATACCCTCGCAAGCCTTCGCGCTCAAATAGTATTGGCCGGGCACGTTGACCTCCAAGATCGAGGCAAGCGTACAGTCTACGGCGTCTTTGG
>JBGVFW010000207.1:0-18103 GCA_045121315.1 Eubacteriales bacterium | reverse complement strand
GAGATGCTTATTACAAAAATATTCTTTTTTGAGGAAAGTTCTTTGCCGAGCTTTCATCAAAAGAGGTGAGAGATATAAAAGCAACAGCTGTTTTATATAGCGTTGCTTATTGCAAAAATATTCTTTTTTGAGGAAAGTTCTTTGCCGAGCTTTCATCAAAAGAGGTGAGAGATATAAAAGCAACAGCTGTTTTATATAGCGCTGCTTATTACAAAAATATTCTTTTTTGAGGAAAGTTCTTTGCCGAGCTTTCTTTCAAGAAAGCGAAGAAACGAAAGGAATATTCTATGACAGAACTTCTTTCTCCTGCGGGCAATTTCGAGAAGATGAAAGCGGCGTTCCTTTACGGAGCGGACGCGGTTTATCTTGCCGCAAAACGCTTCGGCATGAGAGCGGCGGCGGATAATTTCACGCTCGAAGAACTTTCCGAAGCGGCAAAATATGCCCATGAGCGCGGCAAAAAGATTTATCTTACAATGAACACTCTCCCGCGCGAATATGAATATGAGGATCTAGCGCAGTTTATACGCGAGCTTGCCGCCCTGCCCAACAAGATAGATGCGGCTATCGTCGCGGACGCTGGCGTTTTCGCGCTTTTGCGCCAGCTTTACCCTGAGCTTGAACTGCACATTTCCACGCAGGCGGGCGTTGTAAGCTCTGCAGACTGCAACTTCTGGTATAAGCTCGGCGCAAAGAGAGTTGTGCTTGCGCGAGAGGTTTCGCTTGAAGAAATCAAAAAAATAAGAAAAAATATCCCGGAGGATATGGAGATAGAGGTGTTTGTTCACGGCTCCATGTGCGTTTCGTTCAGTGGCAGATGCCTGCTTTCCAACAACCTCGTCGGGCGTGACGCGAACCGCGGTATGTGTGCTCAGCCTTGCCGTTGGAACTACACTATCCGCGAAGAAAAACGACAGGATATGGAGTTCCCTATCGTCGAGGAGCGCGAGGGAACGTACATAATGAGCTCCAAGGATATGTGCATGGTAGAGCACATGGGCGAGCTTATCGAAGCGGGCGTGACCTCCTTTAAGATAGAGGGAAGAATGAAGAGCGCGTACTATGCCGCCGTCGTTACCAACGCTTACCGCGCGGCGATAGACGGATATATGAAAAAAGGCGCGGATTTCGCACTTGATCCCGCGTGGCTTTTGGAGCTTGACTCCGTCAGCCACCGCGAATACTGCACGGGATATTTCTACGATGACCCAATGAACAACGCGCAGACCTGCACTATGCCCGGCTACTTACGCGAAAAGGCCTACCTTGCCGTGGCGCAGGAATATGACGCTCAGCGCGGCATGGCACTATTTATCCAGCGAAACAAGCTCTCCTGCGGTGACGGTGTGGAGCTTATCTCTCCCGGAAAGCTCGGCAGAGGTTTCGATGCGGAAGAGATGGTGGACGAAAACGGAGAGAAGATAGAATCGGCTCCTCATCCGTTTATGAAATTCTGGCTTAAGGTGCCGTTCGAAGTAAAGGCGGGCGACATCCTCAGGGGCGCGAACAGGTAATAAAAGATAAAAGAAAATAGAGAAGCGATAATAGAAGCAGAAGAAAATTACGGCGGATTTCTTCTCAAAACTTATCTAAAATATACTTTTTGACGCAAAAATCTCGATAAATTTTGCTATGTTTGTTCTTTTTTTGCAAAACTATTGAAAATAGCTTTATAATGTGTTAAAATTATACAGATGAAATTTTTTCGGAGGTAGAAAAAAATGACTTACAATAAGAAAACCATTGAAGACATTGATGTCAAAGGCAAGAAAGTCCTCGTAAGATGCGACTTTAACGTTCCCGTTAAGGACGGCGTTATCACGAGCGACAAGAGAATCGTTGAGGCTCTCCCCACAATCAAATATCTCGTAGCTCAGGGCGCGAAAGTTGTTCTCTGCTCTCACATGGGCAAACCCCACGCGATATTTGAAAAGAGCTTCAAGCTCACAAAGAAAGAGCTTGCAAAGATCGAGGCTCTCCCTGCTGAAGAACAGGCTGCAGCTACTGAAAAAGCTTTTGCAAAAGCTCAGGATGACAGAACAAAACTCTCCCTCAAGATCGTTGCGGACAGACTTAACGAGCTCCTCGGCGGTATCGTAACATTTGCAAACGATACAGTTGGCGAAGACGCTCAGGCTAAGGTTGCCGCTCTTGAAGAAGGCAAGATCGTTCTTCTCGAAAACACACGCTTCAACGCGGGCGAAACAAAGAACGACGAAGAATTCTCCAAGAAACTCGCTGCTTTCGGTGAAGTATTCGTAAACGACGCATTTGGTTCCGCTCACAGAGCACACGCTTCCACAGCAGGCGTTGCACAGTTCGGCGGTCTTCCTGCAGTTTGCGGTTACCTCATTCAGAAAGAGATTTCCGTTATGGGTAAAGCTCTCGAAGAGCCCAAACGTCCCTTCGTTGCAATCCTCGGCGGCGCTAAAGTTTCCGATAAGATTGGCGTTATCAACAACCTCATCGACAAAGTTGATATGCTTATCGTAGGCGGCGGTATGGCGTACACATTCCTCAGAGCTCAAGGTCACTCTATCGGTACATCTCTCTGCGAAGAAGATAAACTCGACCTCGCTAACGAGCTCGTTGCAAAAGCAAGAGCAAAAGGCGTTGCTTTCGTTCTCCCCGTTGATAACATCATCGGCCGCGAATACGACGAAAACACAGTTAACATGAGAATTTATTCCGACGCTATCCCCGACGGTTGGATGGGTCTTGACATCGGTGAAAAGACAAGAGAACTCTTCTCCAAATCCATCATTGGCGCAGGCACGGTTGTTTGGAACGGACCTATGGGCGTTTCCGAATGGAAGAACTTTGAAGGCGGTACGTGCGCAGTTGCTGAAGCTATCGCTAACAGCGGCGCTATCTCCATCATCGGCGGCGGCGACTCTGCGGCTGCTATAGAAAAACTCGGCTATGCAGATAAGATGACACATATCTCCACGGGCGGCGGCGCTTCTCTCGAATTCCTCGAAGGTCTTGAACTTCCCGGTATCGCTTGCCTCGAAAACAAATAATTTTTCTGAAAGAAGACGTTTAAAATGAACAAAGCTAAAAGAAACGTTGTTATCGCCGGCAACTGGAAAATGAACATGACACCGGCTCAGACAACAGAATTTATCACAACACTTGCTCCTATGGTTGCAGGCATGGACGGCTGCAAAGTTGTTCTCTGCGTTCCTTACGTTGATATCGCTGCTGCTGTTGCTGCTGCAAACGGCACAAACATCGAAATCGGCGCTGAAAACGTTCATATGGAAGCAAAAGGCGCTTACACCGGCGAAATCTCCGGCGAAATGCTCGCTGCTTGCGGCGTTAAATACGTTATCGTTGGTCACAGCGAACGCAGACAGTATTTCGGCGAAACAGACGTTACTGTAAACGGCAGACTCAAAGCAGGTCTTGCTAACGGTCTTAAAGTTATCCTCTGCGTTGGTGAAACTCTCACAGAACGCGAACAGGGCATCACATTTGAAACTGTTGCAAAACAGACAAAGATCGCTCTTTCCGGTGTTTCCGCAGAAGAACTCAAAAACGTTATCATCGCTTACGAACCCGTTTGGGCTATCGGCACAGGTAAAACAGCTACTTCCGCTCAGGCAGAAGAAGTTTGCAAGGATATCCGCGGCGTTATTGCAGGTCTTTACTCTGCAGAAGCGGCAGACGGTGTTACTATCCAGTACGGCGGTTCTATGAACGCAGGCAATGCGGCTGAACTCCTTTCCATGGAAAACATCGACGGCGGTCTTATCGGCGGCGCTTCCCTTAAAACACCAGACTTCACAACAATCGTTAAAGCTGCTCAGTAACCTACTTTTCTTGAAAGAAAAGTAGGCAAAAGAACTTTCCTTAAAAAAGCTGATATATTTTGTCAATAAAAAACTTCCCTTGAAAAAGGGAAGTTTTTTGTGTTTTGCGGGATTTTTTAAAATAAGAAAAAATTGACTCCATTCTCCTTGCAAAGAAATAATCTTTGTGCTATACTGAAATTACCCAAAACCTTTGAAAGGAAGTTACTTTTATGGCAAATGCAAAAATTGTTTCGTTTAACATTCGCAACGTATGGGATAAAGAGGGCAAAAACAGCTTTATCCACCGCGTTGGTATGATCTACGATAAAATAAACAAAGAACAGCCCGATGTTATCGCTTTTCAAGAGGTTCTTCAGCCGCACGTAACGCTTCTTGAGAGAATATTTCCCGATTATGAATTTTACGGTCAGTTCAGAAACGCGGACTATACGGGAGAAGGACTTTATACTGCCGTTAAAAAATCCTCTTGGCAGGTCGTGGCTTACGAAACTTTTTGGATAAGCCCCACTCCTTATGTGCCGGGTTCACGCTTTGCCATACAAAGTGACTGCCCCAGAATTTGCAATGTGTTGCAGATAAGAAACCGTAATAACGGCAAAATGCTTCGTACGTTCAATATTCATCTCGACCATATTTCGGATGAAGCTCGTATTGAAGGAATCCATCTTGTTATAAAAATGCTTGATAAATTCAATGAAAATACGGAAGTTCCCTCTATTATCCTCGGAGATTTCAACGCAGGGCCTGACAGCGAAACTATTCGTTACTGCAACGAATACAAAGGTACCCGCATTGTTGACGTTACAAGCTCTCTTCCTATAACTTTCCATAACTGGGGTACGGATTCCCAAAAGATAGATTACATCTATGTTACCGGCGGTATTGAAAATGCGTTGACAAATATCGGCGTTTGGGACCTGTGTCACGACGGAATATACCTTTCCGATCATTATCCCGTATTTGCCGATTTCGACCTCGATAAAATTTGATAACATGAAGAAAACGCACCCACCTTGGGTGCGTTTTCTTCATGTTTCTAAAAGTTTTACACATCAATGTGCAAAACCGTTTTATACCGTGCTCCGCTTTTATAGTAAACTCTGGGTACGCGGCGCGATATGCCACAAACAAATTCATAATTAAAGGAGTAAGCCGCGTTTGCGACTTCCTCCGCAGAGATAAGATCACCGCCGTTTGCTCCGACAAGCGTGGCGGGATCGCCTATTTCCGTGCTTGGTACGGCGCTGACGTCCACCATCATCTGATCCATGCAAACTCTGCCCAAGATAGGACATCTGATGCCGTGTATAAGCACCTCTCCTTTACCGGAGAGCGCTCTGGGATAACCGTCTGCGTAGCCCACAGGAAGCGTGGCGACGCGCGTTTGGCGCGCTGTAACGAACGTTGCTCCGTAGCTGATGCTTTTGCCTGCCGGCAACGTTTTGACGTGCGAGATGTGGGTTATAAGCTCCATAGCGGGGTGCAGAGGAATTTCTCTTCCCACGGCTGTTTTTACTTGTTCGGAAGGGTAGAGCCCATAAATAATTATGCCTGCGCGCACCATATCGTAACATTTATCAAATTCCAAAATTCCCGCGCTGTTGTTTATGTGCTTTACGGGAATTTCCACGCCGCGCGCACGAAGCATGGAAATGAATTTTTCATATTCCTCGCGCTGGGAGCGCGCGAAAGATTTGTCGGCTTCGTCCGCTGTAGCGAAATGGCTGAAGATACCTTCTGATTCAATATTGGGAAGGCGGAAAGCCGCCGCCGCTTCATCTGCACTTTTTTCGCTCACGTCCCACCCTATGCGCGACATACCCGTGTCTACGGCGAAATGCACCTTCGCCGTCTTGCCGAGTTTTACCGCGGTTTCCGAAAGAGCGCGGAGCATTTCTGGCTGAAACATAGTGAGCGTTATGCCGTATTCAATGGCGGCGGCGAAATGCGCGGGGGCGGTGAAGCCGAGTATGAGTATTGGCTTTGTGATGCCGTTTTTGCGAAGCTCCACGGCTTCGTTTATTTCTGCTACGCCGAAATAATCCGCTTTATTTTCAAATTCGCGCGCAAGCTCAACGGCACCGTGACCGTATGCGTCCGCTTTTACAACGAGCAGCAGTTTTTGTTTGCCGCCGAGCTTTTCTTTTATTATATCGATATTATGCTCGATAGCATCAAGGTCTATTTTTGCGTAAACTCTGTGAAAAAACATTTTTTCTCCGTTTCGGATATTTTTCTTAATATATATTGTATCACAAAATTATGTAAGTGTGAATTATTTTTTTATATAAACATATTATATTTAAGTAATTTCTTTTGCCGCCCGTTATTTAAAAAAATGGGGTAGACATAATAACTAAAATGTGGTAAAATAAAATCATAAACTATATGAAATTTTAACAGGAGGTGCTTTGGAGTGAAATTGACATTTTTGGGTGCCGCACATGAAGTAACGGGGTCCTTCACGTTGCTTGAAGCCTGCGGAAAACACATACTTATAGATTGCGGAATGGAACAGGGTGAGGATATTTACGAAAACTGCGATCTGCCTATTTCCCCGACGGATATTGATGCTATTTGCCTTACACACGCGCACATAGACCATTCGGGCAAGCTGCCGGCTATGGTTGCCGCGGGATATAGCGGACCTATCTACGCCACGGGCGCGACAACACGCCTCTGCGATATCATGCTACGGGATTCCGCGCATATTCAGGAATTTGAAGCGCAATGGCGTAATCGTAAAGCCAAACGTTCCGGTGCAGACACATACGAACCGATGTACACGACGGAAGACGCCGTGCGCACGCTTGAACTTTTTGAGCCTCACTCATACGGAGAGGACATTGAGATATTCGACGGCGTGAAGATACGTTTTCTTGACGCGGGTCATTTGCTCGGTTCTTCCTCTATTCATTTTACCGTTACGGAAAACGGCAAAAAAACAGCACTTCTTTTCTCAGGCGACCTTGGAAACATAGATCGCCCGCTCATACGCGACCCGCAGAAGCCGATAGGCGCGGATTACGTCGTTATTGAATCCACATATGGCGACAGACTGCATGGTGAGCGCCCCGATTATATCGGTCAGCTCACAAGCATAATTCAGGATACGTTCGACCGCGGCGGCAACGTGGTCGTTCCGTCATTTGCCGTTGGCAGAACTCAGGAGCTTCTTTACCTTATACGTATTATAAAAGAGCAAAATCTTATTAAATATCACGACGGTTTTTCCGTTTATGTGGATAGCCCGCTCGCCGTTGAAGCAACGAATATCTATTCCAGCGGTATGACGGAATATTACGATAAGGAAACGCTTGCGCTCCTTGCAAAAGGCGTGAATCCTATTCAGTTTCCGGGGCTTAAACTTTCTATCACAAGCGACGATTCGCGCGCTATAAACGATGATAAAAACCCAAAGGTGATCCTCTCTGCCTCCGGTATGTGCGAAGCGGGCAGAATAAGGCATCATTTGAAGCACAATTTGTGGCGTTACGACAGCACTATCCTCTTTGTCGGCTACCAGACGGAGGGAACGATAGGAAGAAAACTGCTTGACGGCGCGCCTGCCGTAAAACTTTTCGGTGAGGAGATCGTGGTCAATGCGAATATTCAGACGATAAACGGCATAAGCGGGCACGCAGATAAGCATATGCTCCTCTCTTGGCTTGCAGACCTGCCTTATCCGCCGAAAAAGGTTTTTGTAAACCACGGCGCGGACGGCGTTTGCGACCATTTTGCAAATCAGATATACGAAAACCTCGGCTATTTTTCCGAAGCGCCGTACAGCGGCGACGTATTCGACCTTGAAACGGGCGAATGTGTTGAAAAGGCGAAAGTTGTGCGCATACCGTCTAAGGTTTCCCCCGGACGCAAACGCGCAAACGCTATTTTCGAACGCCTTTTGCTTTCCGGCAAGCGGCTCCTCTCCGTTATCGAGCAGAACCGCGGCGGCGCAAACAAAGACTTGGCGAAATTCACAAGTCAGATCGATTCCCTCTGCGACAAATGGGAACGGAAATGATAAGAATAATACAAAAATCTCCATTGAAAAATGGAGATTTTTTGCGCTCACCTCTGCTCACTTTTTTACATATATTATACCGAGTTCCTCTGAAGAGGAAATCGGAAAGGTAGGAAGACATGGGCGTAACAAACTCAAACAAGGAGATCGACCGTGCACAAATCGAGTGCGGCGGCTCTTTCAAAGTAAGGCTTTCGCTGACGGCGGAGCCGGATATCGTATCAAATCCGACGGATATCGTTTTGATACTCGATCGTTCAAGGAGCATGGCAGGCGCGTCGCTTGCAAACCTCAAAAACGGCGCGAAAAAATTTATCGACATCATTGACGAGGCAACGGATGGTGCAGGCGACGGGCAGATCGGATATGGCAGCCGTATTGGCATTGTAAGTTTTGCAACCACGGCGACGCAGGACACGGGGCTTATCACGTCCGTTGCGGAGCTGAAAGCGGCAGTGGATGCGCTTTCAGCGGGCGGTTCTACAAACCATGAGGACGCGTTTTTAAAGGCGCTTGCACTTTTCGACCCTGCGTCGCAAAATGCTAAAGTAATGGTCATGTTTACGGACGGAAAGACGACAGCGGGCGGCGATGCGAATACTGTTGCCACGGCTGCAAAAGCACAGGGAATTGTGATATACAGCATTGGTCTTGAAGGCAACGGCGGCGTTGACGTGCAGGCTCTTCGCGATTGGGCTTCCGACCCCGATTCCGCATACGTTGTAATCTCACCGAGCGACGAAGAGCTTGAGAAGATTTTCGAGGACCTTGCGCAGAATATCAGCAAACCGGGCGCGAAAAACGTCATTATAACGGACACGGTAAATTCTTGCTTCAAGATAACTTCGCTTTCCACGCCTGAAAAGGGAACGGCAAGCCTTGTCGATTCCACGACGGTGGAATGGAAAATAGATGAGCTTGGTGTAAATAAAAGCGAGGGTGCATTCCTTGAATTCACCGTTCAGCACGTCGGTGACTGCGTGGGAACAGTTGAAGTGAACGAAAGCGTGAGCTACGACGACGCGAGCGGAAATGTTGTAAACTTTCCCTCTCCCGAAATAGACGTGGAGTGCGGCACGGTGATTATTCCTGAGCCTTGTCCCACGGCGGTTGAAAAAACGGCGCAGGGATGCGACGACAGCGTGGAATTTGACGCAGGCGATATTTACTTGGAGTCGCTTGGCAGGATAGTGCAGGTTGACGTGACGCTTCGCAATGTTTGCCCGAACAAGAGGGTTGCGCTTGCCGTGCTTCTCTATGAGGTTGACGGCGAGGGAAACGAGCACAAGCGCGGGCTTAAAACGATCACCGTACCCGCGCATACGCGCGAGGGCTGCCGCGACGTTACGGTGAGGTGCATAAGGTTTGTTTTGCCCGAGGACCTCGATGTTTCGGGAAGCGCGAACGGCATCTGCAGCACGCGCGAGCTCAAAGCAAGATTTATTGCGAATTACGTCGATAACGGTTTCGATTGCTGTGATAATGTGACGGTTTAAGAGAAAAAAGAGCAGGCTCTGCGCGAGCTTGCTCTTTTGTGTTGCTTGGAGCCGGTGAAAGCGTGCCTAAATTATGCTATTACTTCATTTTATTTGCATAATCCGAGGGGGTAACTCCCTCTTCCTCAAAAAAATGGCGGTTGAACGTTCGCACGCAGGTATACCCTACCTCGTAGGCGATATCAGTGATATTCATATCTGTATAACGCAGAAGGCGTTTTGCGGCGTGTATGCGCAAATTGCGGATATAACCCGAAAATCCCGTTTTAATATCATTTGAAAATATGCGGGAGATATAATATTTGCTGTAACCGAGCTCGCTAGAGAGCACATCAAGGTTCAGATCTTTTTTATAATTGAGGTCGCAATATTGCAGTATTTTCTGCGCGGCGGTAAGGTCGCGCGGCTCTGCGCGGTGCAATGTGTCCGCCGAAAGAAGCATTTCCGCAAGTATCGCGCCCGCGTATGCTTTAACGGCTTCGCCGCAGAGCGGTGCAGAGCCTGCGAAAATATCCTCTCCGCGTAAAAATAGATCTGCAAGAAGTTTTGGGTTCTTTGGCGTTATGACGGGACTTTCCGTTTCGCAATTTGAAACGATGTCGCAAAACGGCGCGATATCTTCGGGCGGGCAGATGAGCAGGTCGGCGCATATATCGCCGCTGTCGTAATACGAATGTATGCGATTGGGGAAGAGGAGAAGCGTATCTCCTTCCTCTGCGGTATACGTTTTATTTTCGAGAGTTACCTGCGCGCGTCCGCGGCGCACAAAGACTGCCTCTATGCGGCTGTGCAGATGCGGCGTACACCGAAGGCTTGTTTTTTGCCTTATGGTGACGTTTGAATTTTCAAGTGTTTCGTAAAGGAGCATATTTTGTCCTCCGAGTACAAAAATTATGCGGATTTTCGGCATTATTGCCACTTGTAATTATATCTGTTTTTCTATAAAATACAAGTACGAAAATAAAATTTACCTAATCAGAGGATATTATGGGAGAACTCAGCAAATACGAATACGAATTGCAGACGGCGAAAATAAGGGACGAGCGCATGGCTTGGTTCCGCGACGCGAGATTCGGCTTGTTTATTCACTACGGACTTTATTCGCAGCTTGGAACGGGAGAATGGTCGCAGGCAAACCAAAATTTTACCGTTGCAGAATATGAGGAACTCGCAAAAAGTTTTGCACCGAAAGAAGGTTGTGCGCGCGAATGGTGCGCCATGGCGAAGGCGGCGGGAGCGAAATATGCAGTGCTTACCACGCGCCATCATGAAGGGTTTTCTCTTTGGAATTCGAAGGTCAATCCGTATAATTCGTACAATTACTGCGGGCGCGATATCGTGCGCGAATTTGTGGACGCGTGCCGTGAATTTGGCTTGAAGATAGGCTTTTATTCTTCACTTATGGATTGGCATCATCCCGATTCATGGAGATGTGCTAACGACCCCGAAGCAAGGCTTCGCTTTACGAAATATATAGAAGACCTCAACGTAGAACTTCTTTCCAATTACGGAAAGATAGATATTTTGTGGTATGACGTTTCCTGCCCTATGCAGAATTGGGAGGGTTGGGATTCCGTGAACCGCAACAGCAAGCTCCGCGAGCTTCAGCCGCATATCATAATTAACAACAGAAGCGCGCTCGACGAGGATTTCTTCACGCCCGAGGAACAGATACGCTCCTCGGAGTGCGATTGGGAATCCTGCAAAACGCTTGACCGTCTTGCTTGGGGATATGTTGACAGCGAGCAGGCAAAGGAGTTTATGTCCACACCGAAGCAGATATTGCGTGACCTGCACCTTTGCACGTGTGGTGGCGGCAATCTGCTCCTCAACATAGGTCCCGCGCCCGACGGAAGCGTGCCGGAAGAGGTCACTTGGCGTTTGCGTACTGTCGGTGCTTGGCTTGAGAAAAACGGTGCGGCGACGTACGGCAGAAAATTCCGCACGGGTCCTATTTATAGCGCGAACACCGTAACAGCGGTTTCCGCGGAACCCGATTGCAAAACATTCTACCTTTGGAACTGGATATGGCCCAAGAATGGCGAGCTTATGATAGGCGGATATATGGACGCACCGAAGAAAATATCATACCTTGTAAGCGGTGAGGAGATAGATTTCACCGTGGACGGACACAGGATATTCCTTCACAATCTGCCCAAAGATGTACCGGACAAGATAGCGGGCGTTACGGTGTTGAAAATGGAATTTGACAAGATGCCGCGCCACAAGTTCCGCAGTTATTATCCGCAGATATGCGGCGGCACTGATTTCTCTGAAGGCTATCATAAATGGTAAGGTAAGGCGAAACAAAAAGGAGCAGGATATACCTGCTCCTTTTTCTTGAAAAATTATATAATCAAATTAGATTTTGCCTGCTTTTGCAGCTTCTTCAACTGCAACTGCAACAGCAACAGTAGCGCCAACCATGGGGTTGTTACCCATACCGATAAGACCCATCATTTCTACGTGAGCGGGAACGGAGGAAGAACCTGCGAACTGCGCGTCGGAGTGCATACGGCCCATTGTATCTGTCATGCCGTAGGAAGAAGGACCTGCAGCCATATTATCGGGGTGAAGTGTACGGCCTGTACCGCCGCCGGAAGCAACGGAGAAGTATTTAACGCCGTTTTCAACGCACCATTTCTTGTATGTACCTGCAACGGGGTGCTGGAAACGTGTGGGGTTCGTGGAGTTACCTGTGATGGAAACGCCAACGTTTTCAAGCTTCATGATAGCAACGCCTTCGGGAACGTTATCTGCACCGTAGCATTTAACTGCTGCGCGAGGACCGTTGGAGTAAGGTGTTTCTTTAACAACAGAAACTGTTTCCATGTTGTTATCGAAAGCTGTCTGAACATATGTGAAGCCGTTGATTCTGGAGATGATCATAGCGGCGTCTTTGCCAAGACCGTTGAGGATAACGCGAAGGGGTTTTACACGAACCTTGTTAGCGTTGAGGGCGATCTTGATAGCGCCTTCAGCAGCAGCGAAGGATTCGTGACCTGCCAAGAAGCAGAAGCATTCTGTTTCTTCGGAAAGAAGCATTTTGCCGAGGTTGCCGTGGCCAAGACCAACCTGACGGTTTTCAGCAACGGAGCCGGGGATACAGAAAGCCTGAAGACCGATACCGATATCGGCAGCAGCGTCTGCAGCTTTTTTGCTGCCTTTCTTAATAGCGATAGCAGCGCCTACTGTGTATGCCCAAACAGCGTTTTCAAAGCAGATGGGCTGTGTTTCTCTTACGATCTTATCGCAGTCGATGCCTGCTGCAAGAGTGATTTCTTTGCATTCTTCAATGGAAGAGATGCCGTACTGTGCGAGAACGCCGTTGATCTTGTCAACGCGTCTTTCGTAACTTTCAAACAATGCCATATTCGTTTACCTCCTTACTGTTTTCTGGGATCAATGTACTTAACTGCATCAGCAAATCTGCCGTATGTACCTTTGGACTTTTCATAAGCCTCGTTGGGTTCCATACCTTTTTTGATGAAGTCTGTCATCTTACCGAGGGAAACGAATTCGTAACCGATAACCTGGTCGTCTGCGTCAAGAGCCATTCTTGTGCAGTAGCCTTCTGTCATTTCGAGGTAACGAACGCCTTTAGCCTTTGTACCGTACATTGTACCAACCATGGAACGTGCACCTTTACCGAGGTCTTCCATACCTGCGCCGATTACAAGACCGCCTTCGGAGAATGCGGACTGTGTACGACCGTAAACGATCTGGAGGAAGAGTTCGCGCATAGCTGTGTTGATAGCGTCGCAAACAAGGTCGGTGTTAAGAGCTTCGAGGATCGTTTTGCCGGGAAGAATCTCTGCTGCCATAGCTGCGGAGTGTGTCATACCGGAGCAACCGATCGTTTCAACGAGAGCTTCTTCGATAACGCCGTCTTTAACGTTAAGGGAGAGTTTGCACGCGCCCTGCTGAGGTGCGCACCAGCCGATACCGTGTGTGTAACCGGAAATATCGGAAATTTGTTTTGCCTGAATCCATTTGCCTTCTTCGGGAAGGGGAGCGGGGCCGTGGTTGGGGCCTTTAGCTACGCAGCACATGGATTCAACTTCATGGGAATAAACGAGGTCTGCCATATTTTTTCTCCTTTTATATAGTTTATTATTTTACGATTTCGCCGTAAACGACGCCGGAAGCGGCTGCGGCGTTTGCTTCGTCCGTGTCGATGTGCATAGCGGGAGCGAACTTGTCGCTAACGCGAACAACAACGTCACCGAAAACGAGAGCGCGGGGTGTGGAAAGCTTAACGCTGACAATCTCTTTGTCTGCAACACCGAGGTCTTTTGCGGCTTCGGGAGTGAGGTGGATATGTCTTTGAGCGGCAATGACACCTTCTGTGAGTTCAACAGTTCCGCAAGGACCGACGAGCGTGCAAGCGCCGGAGCCGGCAACATCGCCGGATTCACGAACGGGAGCGTTTACGCCGAGTGTTCTTGCATCTGTGAGAGAAACTTCTACCTGAGAAGCTTTTCTCGCGGGACCGAGAACGGACATTTTAAGTTCGCCCTTTGCACCTTTAACAGTTACTTTTTCTTCGCAAGCAAACTGACCGGGCTGAGAGAGCTCTTTCTTTACGGTGAGCTTGTGGCCTTCGCCGAAAAGAACTGCAATGTGTTCATCGGAAAGATGAATATGTCTTGCAGATGTTTCAACCAGAATTTTGTTTTCCATTGTTTTTTCTCACTTTCCCGACGGCGATGCGCCGTCGTAATTCGTATGGATAATAGAAAATGTCATAATTACTCTATTATATTCTTAATTATACTTTATTTTTATTGTTTTGTAAATGATTAAGTGTGAAATTTTTTGCGAAAAATAATGTTAAAATTTGTGAAATGGGCAAGGTTTAACATGAACGGAAAAGAAAATACGGAAAAACGCTTTGAAAATGAGGAGGAAAATGAAATAATCCACTTCGGTGCGGCGGCGCGCGGAAGCACGGACGGCATCTTTTGCATAACGGTGATAGGGCAGATAGAGGGGCATTACGTTTTGCAGCAGGGAAGCAAAGCGACGAAATATGAGCATCTTTTGCCGCTTATCGTGAATGCAGAGCAAAACGAGGAGGTAAAGGGACTGCTTGTCATACTCAACACGGTTGGGGGAGATGTGGAGGCGGGGCTTGCCATAGCGGAGCTTCTTTCCACGATGAGCAAGCCGACGGTATCTCTCGTTATCGGCGGGGGACATTCCATCGGTGTGCCGATAGCGGTGTCGTGCCGTCGCTCCTTTATTGTACCGAGCGCGACGATGACACTCCACCCCGTGCGCATAACGGGGACGGTGCTGGGCGTGCCGCAATCGTTTGATTATCTTGCGCGTATGCAGAAAAGGGTTACGGATTTTGTCGTAGCTCACTCCGGCGTGACGGAAGAAAAATTTGAAGAGTTCCTTTCCAATACTGCGGATATGACGAACGACGTTGGCACGATCATCGACGGCAGAGCCGCCGTTGAGGCGGGTCTTATAGACGAGCTTGGCGGCCTTTCTGCGGCTCTGTGTGCTCTCCGTGGTATGATCGGCGGCGGGGAGGCAGAGGCATGAACGTGCAGAAAAGCGCTTTGGACGCTAAATCTCGCAAAAAGGTGCGCGTGGAGCGCGTACGCCCCTGTGATCATACGAAGAAAAAATGCGTTGTAAAACGACGTGTCACGCTCTTTTGTCGCTTTTGCGGGAAGATCAAGGAGTGGCAAACGGTGGAGCTTGAATTTCTTGCGGGCGGCGTCGGTTATGGGCTTATAGAGATACTTTGGCGGGGGAGAACGCATTGGTCTATGGTTCTCGCGGGAGGAATAAGCCTTGCCGCCGTATGTGCAATAAACAAAAAAATGCGCGCTAAGAATATAGTTTTACGCGCCGCTGCGGGAGCGATGTTCATAACGGCGGTGGAATTTGCTGTGGGCGTGCTTGTGAACAAGCTTTTCCACATGGGTGTGTGGAACTATGAAAATATGTTTGGCAACGTCATGGGACAGATATGCCCGCTTTATTCGTTCTTTTGGTTTTTGTTGTGCTTGCCTGTCTGCGCGATAGCGGGAAAAAATAAAAATGAAAGGTAATGACCTCCTGCGAGAAAATGGAGGCAGATGTTTTTCTTAATAAAAAATATAAGTTGCAAAATATCCGTTTTTATGTTACCATATAATATAACAGTATAAAAATAACGCGGAGGTTTAAAATGGACATATTTGCAGCGGTTGCGGCGGCGCGCGCCGAAGAATATGATTTTTCGAAAATAAAGGACGTGATATCTTCTCATTTTGAGGCTTTGGGGATAACGCCCGAATTTTTTGCGGGAAAAAAGGTAGCGATAAAGCCAAATCTCGTTATGAAGAAAGAACCGGAAGCGGCGGCGACGACTCACCCCGTGACGCTGGACGCGCTTCTTTCCGTGCTTAAAGACATGAACGTAACTCCTGTTATTGCGGAAAGCCCAGGCGGTATATATTCGAAAACGCGTATGGAGAGCATATATCGTGTATGTGGCATAGAGGCTGTGGCGAAAAAATACGGCGATATCCTTAACACTGACGTATCTTGGAAGCATATGAGCTTCAAAGACGCCGTTGTGTGCCATGAATTTGATATAATCACGCCTCTTTATGACGCAGACATTATAATTGACCTTTGCAAGCTGAAAAGTCATTCGCTCACGAAAATGAGCGCGGCGATAAAGAATTTTTACGGCTCTGTCCCCGGCGTTACAAAATTTGAAATGCACGCGGCTTACCCCGAAAACGAGCGTTTTATCGGTATGATCTGCGACCTTTGCAAAATGATGTGTGAAAATAAGGAGATAATCGCTATAACCGACGGTATTGTGGGCATGGAGGGCAACGGTCCCACAGGCGGCGCCCCGAAGAAGATAGGCTGTCTGCTTACATCGCGCAATCCTTTTGCTTCCGACCTTCTTGCGGAAAAGATACTCGGATTTGAGGGAACAGTCCCCATGATAGAGGAGGCAAAACACCGCGGTTATATGCCCGAAAGCATAGAAAAACTTAACATTATCGGTGAAAAGGCGGAAAATCTTGTCGTTTCTGATTTTGTCGAGCCCGAAAGCACGAAAAAAGGCGGCGCAAGTGCGCTTCAATTTTTCACACACGGCAAAATCGGCGAGCTTTTTATGCCTCGCCCTGTTGTCGACCTTAAAAAATGTAGAGGGTGCGCGGAATGTCACAATTCCTGCCCGCAACATACAATAGAAATGAGAGAGAAAAAAGGAAAAAGATATGCGTATATAAACACGAAAAATTGTATACGCTGTTTCTGTTGTCAGGAGCTTTGCCCTTTCATCGCTATCGAAACGAAGAAAAATCCTATTTTGAATTTGATAAGCGCTATAAAATAATTTTTACGGAGTACATATGGAAAAAAGCAAAAAAATATCTGTGCTTGCCCCAGCGAAGATAAACCTTTATCTCGGCGTAAAGTCCCGCCGCGCGGACGGCTACCACGATATAGAATCCGTTATGCAAACTATCGACCTTTGTGATAAAGTAACGGTCAGCGCGGCACAAGACCCCACGGGGAGCAAAATTTCTGTTCGCTGCCGCGGAGCGGAGAACATAGAAGATGAAAAAAACATCGCATACCGCGCTGCAAAAGCGTTTTTCGATTACGCAAAGATAGAAAAATACGGCGTGAGCATAGAGGTAGATAAAAAAATACCCATGGAAGCGGGCTTGGGCGGCGGTTCGTCGGATGCGGCGGCAACTCTTCGCGCGCTTGACGAGCTTTACGGCACGAAGCTTTCCGAGGGCGAGCTTTGCGCGCTCGGCGCGCGCGTGGGAGCAGATGTACCGTTTTTGCTTCGCCGCGGAACGGCGTATGTAGAGGGTATAGGTGATATCCTTTCGGATTGCACTCCATCGCCGTGTGCCACGTTGCTTGTGGCTTACCCTAAAGAAGAAAAAGTATGCACGAAAGAGGCTTACGCCAAAATAGACGAAGTGCGCGCTTTTTCAAAAAGCGAGGATTTTGAAAAAATGAAAGAGGCTATGCGCTCCTGCGATATACGCAGAATAGCCGAAGCCTCTCTCAATATTTTTGAAGACGTGATCTCTCCCGATTCCGCCGTTTTCCGTATAAAAGATGAAATGAAGAAAAACGGCGCGCTCCTCTCTCTTATGAGCGGCAGTGGCAGTGCTGTCTTCGGCATTTTCGAGGACGCGCGCGCGGCAAAGCGCGCAAGAGAGGCGCTTTGCGAGGAGGCGCAGACGTTCATTTCGGGAATGTTCACGCGCGACGAAACTTACATCGAAAACTGAACACAGAGAAGGAGTAGGGAAACGAGGAACGCGCAAATTCCCGTTCCAGTTAAAAAACCGAGCAGCGCCGCAGGCAGCACGCGGCGCGTTTTTTTCGCGCGCGCGTCACATTCTTCAAGGATGCGCTCCGCTTCCTCGGAAATCTTTTCTTCGCTTTCGTTTTCGTATATATCGTTTTTTAAAATGAAAAACGCTTCGCTGAAAAGGTCTGAATCTATATCGCGGACGATCATAACGTTTTTTTTGTGTTCGCGGATGGTCATGTTTCACCTCCGAAATTGGTTGTGCAGATATTATTTGCCGACCCATGGTGCGGATATTCGCCGCGAGGTGATTTTATATCCAAAAAAGGACGTATAAATTTGTCACAATTTGCGGATGATAAAACAGAAAAAACTATTGCTTAAACTGGTAAAAAGCGGTATAATAATAACAGGTTGCCGAGAAAGGCGAAATTATCATTTAAGTTAATGATTTGAAATT
>JBGVFW010000206.1:0-10145 GCA_045121315.1 Eubacteriales bacterium | reverse complement strand
TCCGATTTTTTCTTCGATAGAGTGAGCGAAGAAGAGGCGAATATCAAAAACTTTTCTTCTTTTGCGGACACATTCGGAAAACCGGGCGATGATGAAGCGCTGGCTGACTCCGTATCTAAAATATATGATAAACTTTCCAGCACGGCTAAATTTATCGACACTTTGAAAGACTATATTGACGACCTTGAGGACGACACGACAGATTTCGGCAGAACTAAATTTGGGGAAAGCGTGCTTGACTATATAGAAAAAATGTGCTCACATTACGGTGCGATATTCAACTCTTTGGTATCCTACACAAGCGAGCATGACGAGGTATCCGGATATGCAGAAGCTTTTTCTGATGACGCGGCTTTCCTTGACGAAATAAGGCGTGAAATAGCGGAGAAAGCTCCTTTCGACAAAGTACGAAACATGTTTCTTTCACATAGCTTTACTAAACTCGGCAGAGCCGCGAAAGGCTATGTGCCGACGGCTTACGTTTCGTTTTGCCGCGCGGCACGCGATGATTTTAAAACGGAATACAAATCCCTCTGTGAAAAGATATTTGTTTTCGGCTCTGAAGTAGCTTCGGAGGGCAGGGAACTGCTTAAAGCATCGCTTTGCGACCTCTATGAGTTTATGAAGATTTATAAACGCCGTCTTGACTCGCAAAAAAGACAGCGCCACGCTATTTCTTTTTCCGATATCGAGCATAAAGCGCTATCTCTGACAGTGGAGAATGGCGGCGCGCCTACACCGCTCGCTCTTGCTATGCGCGAGGATTTTGACGAGATATACATCGACGAATATCAGGACACAAACGAAGTACAGGATAAAATATTTACCGCGCTTTCAAAGGGAGATAACCGTTTCGTTGTCGGCGACGTAAAGCAATGCATCTACGCTTTCAGAAGCGCAGACCCATCGATTTTTGAGGAGCTTATCGGCAGAAGCGAGAAATATTCCGATGAGTGCGCCGCGAAAGAGCAAAAGGTCTTCCTTTCGCAAAACTTCCGCTCCACGGACGAGATATTGGAATTTTCCAATGCCGTGTTTGAAATGCAGATGGAGCGCGGCGGAGTAATGGCTTACGGTAAAGACGAACGCCTTTACGGCACGGGCAAGCACGGAGATAAAACTCACGTTGCGGTTTGTCTTAAGGAATTGAGCGACGACACCGAACCCGAGGCGGAATACGTCGCGGAAAAGATTGCAGAACTTCTCAAAAGTGGCAGAAAAAACGATGGCACGCCCATCGTTCCGTCAGACATCGTGATAATTTTGCGCTCGGTCAAAAATCGTGCCGCTGTGTTCCGCACGGAGCTTGAAAAACGCGGCGTGCCTTGCGAGGACCTTGCCACAGAGCGATTTTTCGAAAGCCCCGAGGTGCTTTTGATGGTTTCGCTCCTAAACGTTATCGACAACCCCGCGCGCGATATTTACCTTGCGGCGGCTCTTAAAAGTCCACTCTACGGCGTGACGCTGGAAGAGCTTGTGTATATCCGCCGCTATTGTACGGATGGTACGCTATTTGACGCGCTGAGGTTGTTTACAGAGGAAAATAATTTTTCCAAAGGAAAATGTTTCCTTACTGATTACAAAAAATACCGCGAGGAAGCGCGCGTAAAACCGTGCGACGAGCTTATTTGGCAGATATACCTTGAAAAAGAGGTGCTCTCACTCGTTGCCGCGACGGACGAGGACAGCGAAAGCGAGCGTGAAGCCGCCGCCGCAAACCTTATCGAACTTTACAATTATGCGCGCTCGTTTTCGGGCGGCGCGTTCAGAGGTGTGTACGATTTTCTTTCGTTTATCTCTGACGTTATCGAGGACGGCACGAAGATCGATATTCCCGGTTCTTCCAAAGCGGCGAACGCCGTGCGAATAATTACCTCTCACCAATCAAAGGGCTTGGAATATCCCGTCTGCTTCGTGAGTGCGTGCGGCGCAAGTCTTAACAAGCGAGATGCATACGCGGACATTATAATAGACAAAGATCTTGGCGTTATACCGAAAATAGCTGCTTCCTATGGCTTGGAGCGCGTGAACACGCCACAGCGCGCTGCCGCTTCATTTAAAACGGCGAAAACGGCGTGCGAAGAAGAGATGCGCGTGCTTTACGTTGCGCTCACCCGCGCAAAAGAAAAACTTTTTGTTACGGGAGAGGTCAGCGGTAAGATTGCTGACAATATGGAAAAATACTATATTTTGCCTGAATACGGCTCATCTTATTTTGCATATGAGGGAGAATTTTTTTCTCCTTACAGCGCACTCAATTCGAAAAATTACCTTGAAATGATTCTTCCTGCCGTCGCAGGAAGGGACGATATCTGTACATTCGAGCTCTATACTCACAAAGAGGAAGAGATACCTCCGAAAGAAGAGGTACAGACCGCGCAGGAAGAGAAGACTGAAACAGCGAAAGAGATAACTTTCTACGCCGCGAAAAAGCTGATAGACGAGCGCTTTTCGTTCGTTTATCCGAACGCGGTGCTTTCAAACGTTCCCTCGAAACTTTCTGTTTCTCGCCTTTACCCGGATGTGCTCGACGAAAGCGACAATTCCGCCGAGCTTGAAACAGAGGAAGAGGAGCAGACCGTTGCTGTACCTAAATTCATGCTTGCGGAAGATGCGGCGGACGGCGCGGCAAAGGGCAACGCCACGCACCTTTTTATGCAGTTTTTTGATTTCGATTCCGTGGAAAAGCTCGGCATAGACGGCGAGATAGCGCGACTCACCGCGCAGAAATTCATCTTCCCGAGCGACGCAACTCTGGTAGACAGATGGGCGCTGAAGAAATTTTTTGCGGGTTCGCTTGCCGCAAAGATGAAAAAAAGCGCGCGCGTCTACCGCGAAAAGCGATTTATCATCAATTATCCCGCCGAAAACTTCACGCTCGAAAGCGCGACAAAGCGCGATCTTGCAGGCGAAAAACTCCTTGTTCAGGGAATTATAGACTGCGCGTTTTTTGACGAAAACGGAGAGCTTATCCTTGTGGATTACAAGACCGACCGTTTTTCCCGCGGCACCACCGCAGAAGAGGTGGAAAGTATATTGAGAGAGCGGCACTCAAGGCAGATCGGTTATTACAAATACGCCTGCCGCGAAATGTTCGGCGTGCCGTGCGCGCACGCTTACATTTATTCTTTTGCATTAAATAAAACGATTGAAATATGAAAGGAAATCATTATGTCAAAAACAACTAAAACAAAACAAACAAAACCCGTGCTCGCGGCGAAAAAAACTCCTTTTTGGGTATGGTTTCTCGCGCTTGTCCCCGTGCTTTCTTCAGTACTCTTCCTTTTGATCCTTTCCGGTGCGATACCGTTCATCAAGGCTGAAACATTTCATATTTCCGGGATTCTTGTATTGTTTTTTGCTATTGCCGCTTGGGGGGCTTGCGGATTTCTCTTTGCATATTTCCGCGCAGACATGAAAAAATCAATAATCATTGCAAACATTTTCCCTATACTTTGCGCTATCGTTTACACGATCTCACTTTTCTTTACGGGATTTGAGGCAGAAAATCTTTCCGACCCTGCTCTTTTCGCTTCAATCGGTATGGGACTTTTTTCCTATGTTGATACGTTTATCTATGAATTTTTCTCCATAGGCGTTTTTGGAGTTTATATTGACCTCATTTTCATAATTTTCACATTCTTCATTGGCTACACACTCGGCAAAGCAAAAAGGCTCAAAGCATGAGAAAAAAGAGTTCCGCAAAGGAACTCTTTTTAGGTATGGAATTTTTTCTTGCTTTTATCTGAGAAGTTCGGTATATTATAACTATGATAATATATTTTCATGCGGAGGTATTTATTATGAACACAGAACTTGATTTTCCGAAATACGTTCCCAGCGGCTTGTGGAAAGAGGGACACGTTCAGGGCATCGCGGTTGACGCGAAAAACGGATTCATATACTATTCTTTTACGACGATACTCCTCAAAACAGACCTTGCGGGCAACCCTGTGGGAAGCGTTAAAAATATCGTGGGGCACCTTGGCTGTATCACTTTCGACGCTGACAGAGGCAAGGTCTACGGCTCGCTTGAACTCAAGCACGACGCAATAGGCAAGGGAATAATGGAACGTACGGGCAAAGCTCTTGCGGAAGAGGACGCTTTTTATCTTGTTTGCTTTGACGCAGACAAGATAGACCGCATGGAGATGGACGCGGAAAGCGACGGCGTTATGAGCGCAGTATGGCTTGCCGATCCGCTCAACGATTATTATGAGGCGGACGAAGTGAGCGGAGAGCCCCATCGCTACGGTTGCAGCGGCATTGACGGCACGGGTTACGGTCCCGTTTTTGGCGCGGATAAGGACAGCGAAAAGAAGATAATGGTCGCATACGGTATCTACGGCGATAACGAAAGGTCAGATAACGACAACCAAGTTATCGTGCAGTATTCGCCGGAAGTTTTCACGGAATACGGAAAACCGCTCACGCAGGCAGAACCGCACCACAGCGGCCCCGAAAAGAGCGAGGAGCGCTATTTTCTGCATACGGGCAACACGAACTGGGGCGTGCAGAACCTTGAATACGACGCTTTCAGCGGAGCGTGGCTCGTCGCCGTTTACATCGGCAACAAGCCGCAGTATGAAAACTTCAAGATGTTCTTTATCGACGGCAAAATTCCCGCAAAAGAGGGTGAGGTTTTCGGCAGAAACGGCGAGAGAGGCAAAAATCTATCTTTTGCAAAAATCGGCAAAACCGACGACGGCAAAAGATACGGCTGTCATTTTTCCCTCGGTTCAACGGGCGTATATTCCTTTGGCGACGGCAGATTTTATTTCTCTCGCGCGCAAGGAAATAACGAAGAAAAAACTTTCTCCGGCGATGTGTATATGTACACAATGAACATGGAAAACGAAAAGGTTTTTGAAATGGAAGAATGATATCTTGAACTCTTAAAAGGGGTGTTTCCGTCGTGTCGGTTCTTATTATAAATTAAGCGATGAAGATTATTCGAAACTTTTGTCGCTTTATGATGAACTCGATTATGAGGAAAGCATTTGGGGCAAGATCGTATAAAAGAAAAGCAAGCATATTTACCTGCTTGCTTTTTCTTTTCACACATATGCGGGCACCGCCATATAATGCAGTAGGAGCGCAAAAGAGCCGCTCCGAAAAATACATCGGTGCGATAGCAAAGTCGTTTTTTGGAATTGTTTGTCACAAGAAATCGGAAGCGACATACAATAATAACAGATAGGCGACAGCAAAGCTCGCGCCTATGAAAAGACTACAACTTAATTAACTATATAGGAGGACCTTATGAACTGCCTTTGCAATCTTTTCAACAATGAACACATTATCTGGATCGTTATCATCGCTCTCATTCTCCTTTGCTCTTGCAACGGTGGCTGCGGCTGCGGCTGACAAACAATAAATAACAAAGTTGACTAAGTCAACTACAAAAATGCCCGTTTTCGGGCATTTTTGTCTAATAAAAACTTTGTTTGAACACTCGCAATTTCCTATGCGATAAAAAAGTGTGCCTATGGCGCACTTTTTTATTTGCTGTTTATAAAATAAATATATTCAATTTAAAAATAAAGAAATCTATTGATATTTGAATCTGTCAATGCTAGAACAAAATAATCCGTTGTAAGAGAAATGTCTGATTTTTGAAGGTTTTTCGCCACTTCTGAAGAAAAAAACAGACCTCATAGGATTTCTCCTACAAGGTCTGTGTGGTTATTCATTTTGTGCTTGAGCAGAAATTTTCGTCTGCCCTAAAACAAGTTATGTTGTCGGGTAACGTCCTTTTTAAGGTTTGGGGCAAAAATATCTATCCACAGGAGGAATCCTACACATGAATAAAACTTCAATTTTATCATCAAAAATGCCCGTAAATTCAAGGTTTTTCGCCACTTTTGAAAAAAACAGACCTCAAAGAATTTCTTCTTCAAGGTCTGTGTGGTTATTCAATTTGTGTCCGGGCAGAAATTTTCGTCTGCCCTAAAATATAGTGACTCAAACCTTGTTAACTCATTATAGCACAAGTTTTAGAAAAAATCAATATGTTAAATGTTAAATGTTTTTTATTCAATTATTTTATCTTCGAGATTTAATGTAATATTATTTGCTATTTCAAAATACTCATCCAAATTACAATTTTCATATGCTTCCCATAATTTCATGAAATCTTCATATGTAAACGCCGTTGTGTTTTCAAAATTTGATTCTGAAAAATCTGAAGCATTTAATGCTATATCCAAATCCAATTCTTTGTCTATGCCAGACTCCAATAGTCCCATCCTTAAATATTTATCTCCAGCGGCATCAAGAATCAATGTGTATTCACCGGATGAGAGATATTCCAACGTTTCAGCCGTAGCATTCGCAAACGTGCTATGCGTTAATGCTATGTTCTCGCCGCTCATCAGCAGCATATTGAAGTTATCAATCTTTCTTCCACCGTTGAACTGTGGTTCTTTGAAATTAATGTTGGTTGCTTCCTTTATTCTCGTAATCTCATCTAAAAATGGCGTACAGTAGATATATGCTCGCTCCGGATGCTCATTCATCATCTGGATAGCGAAGGAGGTCTTACCTTTTCCACAGGGTTCGTCAATAACTCTAATCAATGATGTATCACCCCCATATATCAGCCATATCTTTCTTTAATTTTTTGCTCAGTTTGCAAATGAGCTTGGGCTTGGCTGTAAATGTTTCAACTTTTCCAGTTTGCGGATTTCTTCCTTTGCGCTCTGGTTGGTGAACTACTTCCATGGTGAAAAGTCCGTTCCATTTAACTTTACCTTCGTCAACGAGGGCATCCCATATGATTTCCTCAAGTTTATCTACTACTGCAGTACACTTGTTGATATCTTGCCGGGTTCTTTTATGTAATTCAGTGATAATTTCCGATTTAATCATTCGCCACAATTATCCTTTCTCACACTTTCAATAAATTCTGAATATTCATCTGGTTCATGTGTAAAAATCCAGTGCGCTTTATGATGTTCTTTTCCATTCATTGGAAGGATATTCTTTCGCCCATTATGAGCAACATTTCCGTCGATATGATGTCCTAATGATTTATTCTTGATATTTGGGATGTCTCCATATCTCATAACCAACTGATGAGTGTAAACATCCTCCGTCGTACCGTCCTTGCATTTCAGCTTTAAGTGTCCGTATTTGTTTGGTTTCGCTCCATCATGCATCTGCTTCAGCTTATTAGAATCTATAACACGGTAAGCGCAGCCCTCGTCGCAATTGATGTAATAAGGTTTGGCATATTCGTGTAATCTGTGGTATCCAAGTTTCTCAAAGATATTGGCGATTCTTGGTATTAACTGTTTGTAATTTTGATTTTTTCTCGTCTTAATCGACATTTTAGTTATCCTCCGTTATTCTGTTAGTTCTATAATTTTGATATTCTGTAATTTTTTCATGCAGACTTTGTGTATTCGCAAAAATAAAGTCATTTTTGTTAGTCCTTCTATTTTTGCTTATCTCAATCAGCGGAAAACCATTCAACATTAGATACCCAGCTAAACGCTGATTGTATACGGTATATAAACTTTTCACTTTATCACCTCGCTTTCTAAAAAAATAAACGACAAAAAAGGCTATGCAAACTGAATACAACGAACCAAGCATACCTTCTGGGTATACCTTGTTAATAGTATTCAATCAGCATAGCCTATTGCCGTTTAGGAAATTGCTCCGCCTGTGCTTTATGGCATCGTCTTAACACTAACCAACATTATAATAAAGCGGTAAAGATTGTTTGTATTGTGTTTGTCAGCTCAACTGACTCGCTATGGACTTTTGCGACACATATATATTATACCATGTCTTTTTGGATTTGTCAATAGGTTTTTGAAAAATATTTGTGCAATATTTTCAAATATTGCGTTGGATTATTGTTGAATTTGTAGTAAATGACTTACAACAATATAAGCCTCGAAAGTTTCGAGGTCTATTTTTATGTTTTTTTAGAATTAGTTGTTATCAGCGACATATTCGAGAATGTCACCAGGTTGACACTCAAGTAATTCACATAGTCGAGTTATGTTCGCCCAGCTAATCGGCTTTGACTCCCTTAATGATTGAATCACTCCTTCCGCAAGTAATTTATCTTTGCGAAGTTTGGCTGTAGTATATCCATGTTCCTTCAATGTATGAAGTACATCAATCTTGTATTTTAATGGCATTTTCTATTCTCCTTCTTATAGGCATCCTCTAAATAATGACATCTATTTCATTATAGCAATATTATACCATACTTATACACAGAAATCAATGTACAGTTTGCACAAAAATCTGTGTAAATATTCGTGTAAATATATACACAGAAAATTGTGTAAATCTATTGACATACACAGATATCTGTGTTATAATATAATCACAGCAAGGGACAAACCGAGCTAAATAATTAAATGGAGGGCATATCAATGTTAGCAAATGAATTAACCACAAAAGTAAGAGAGTTAAAGGAACTCAAAGCAATGGCGGAAGAACTTGCAGCCGAGATTACATCAATTGAAGATGAAATAAAGGCAGAAATGACCGCGAGAAATACCGACGAGATGACGGTTGACGTATTCAAAGTGAGATGGACGAAGGTAACATCTAATCGCTTCGACACAACGGCATTTAAGAAAACGCATGGAGACCTTTATGAGCAGTACACCAAGACCACAGAATCACGCAGATTCAGCATCGCATAAGAAAAGCCCTTTACAAAAATCACCGACCAAAGCGACACAGTAAAGAGCCTATAACCGTTTGAGCGGTTACATATATTAACAGATGCTCTGTCATCACGAGCAACTCCACGACCATGACCATAGCACAAACCGAGCGCATACAAGCCATCCAAGTTTCCTTCCTTGATGCTTATCGCCTTACGGGAGAAGTGTATCACCGTTATAGACTTTCACTTGCTACGATTTATGAACGTGTACTTGATGCACATTATCCCCAAGGCTTCAAAGCTTATGACCCCGAAGAAATTCGCCGTTTTAGAGAAATTGTGGCAAACGAGTATAGGGGTTTTCCTCCTTTCCTTAGCTTTGAATCTTTCGATCCACCTAAGCACACAGTGAAACTATGCGCTTAGGTCGCTGCGTTTAATTTTTCCTCGAACCCCAAACGCATAAAAGGAAGTCATCAGACGCCCAATTGCGAGTTGGGTCCATAGGAGTCTCACCTCTGCCGGGTTCTCCGCCAGCTCCGTAGAGAAGTATCATTATAACCTGGGCTTGTCATCGCCGTATCCGTAGCAACCGGATATTTCGGAATCGGTTTCGGGGTCGCTCCTCACCTTATGTCCCGCTGATACCATAAGCGGCAGGTGGATCTTGGCGTACCTTCGTGCGGCTCAGGGTTTCGCCCTGGCCCAGGCAACGTATCTGATGAATGTATATTCAATTGTCAAAGTGCAATGAGGGTTTCCGGGGGACCGGATTGCTTCCTCAATTGGTAGGCATCGAGAAGGGCCAAAACTAAACACGATCAGAAAAATTTTTTTAATTTTTTTCATAAGTACCTCCGAAAAACAAAAAAACCACCGTCCATCAGGACAGTGGTTATATATAAAAGGAAACAAAAAAGCCCGCATTCCTCGTTTTGAAGAATGCGGGCGATTCTATTTAGTTTTTCGCGTTTTCCTTAATCAGAAATTCTGATTACTGTGCTTCGCGAATAGCAGCCTGTGCCGCTGCAAGTCTTGCAATCGGAACACGGAAGGGAGAGCAAGAAACGTAATCAAGACCAATTGTGTGGCAGAATTCAACAGATGTGGGGTCGCCGCCGTGTTCGCCGCAAATACCAACGTGGAGGTTGGGGTTAACGGGTTTGCCGAGGGAGATAGCCATCTGCATGAGTTTACCAACGCCTGTCTGGTCGAGTTTAGCGAAAGGATCATTTTCGAAGATCTTAGCGTCGTAGTAAGCGTTGAGGAACTTACCTGCATCGTCGCGAGAGAAGCCGTATGTCATCTGTGTAAGGTCGTTTGTACCGAAGCAGAAGAAGTCAGCGTTCTTAGCGATATCATCAGCTGTAAGGCAAGCACGAGGAATTTCGATCATCGTACCAACTTCATATTCGAGTTTAACGCCTGCAGCAGCGATTTCAGCGTTAGCTGTTTCAACAACTACGCTCTTAACGTATTTAAGTTCTTTAACTTCGCCTACGAGAGG
>JBGVFW010000205.1:0-1876 GCA_045121315.1 Eubacteriales bacterium | reverse complement strand
AACGGAGTTGGACTGTGTGTATTTAAGTGTGATAAGGGAAATGATAAGGTCTCGAATTGCACTTTCGGGCAAGTTTTTGTTTGCCGTTACGATGTTGGAAAGGAGCGCGCGGTCGATTTTAAATTCGTTTCTGCCTTGTTCGAACGTGATACCGTAAACCTGTTTCTGCTCAACGGGTTTGGGAACGTAGTCTTTGTCGATTTTTACGATATTGTAGGAACCTTTGCGCTTGGAACGGAGTATTTCGAGCGCTTCGGGTGTGTAGCCGGGAGCGATGATACCGTCGGAAACTTCGCGTTTGATAAGGTTTGCTGTTGTAATGTCACAAACATCGGAAAGAGCGATCCAGTCGCCGAAGGAGGACATACGGTCTGTTCCTCTTGCTCTTGCATAAGCGCAGGCAAGGGGAGAATCGTCAAGCCCTTCAATATCATCAACGAAGCAAGCCTTTTTGAGCTCTTTGGAAAGGGGCGTTGCAATTGACGCGGACGTGGGGCTTACGTGCTTGAAGGAAGTAGCAGCGGGAACGCCGAGCACGTCTTTTATCTCTTTTACGAGCTGCCAGCTATTGAAAGCGTCGAGAAAGTTGATGTAACCCGGTCTGCCTCCGAGAATTTCGATAGGGAGGTCTTTTCCGTCTGCCATAAAAATTTTAGCGGGCTTTTGGTTGGGGTTACAACCGTATTTGAGTTCAAATTCGTTCATGGGTTTTGCTCCTTTCAAACGTTTTTGTTGATAAGTCTGTTTTCTGTTTCGCCTGTTTCAAGGTCGATGTATCTTACATAGAGAGATATCTTGTTGTCGCTGTTGAGGTTGTTCCAAATAGAATCCTTGAAATCATCGATGTTATTGGGAATGATAACTCTTTCGGGCTCGCCCTGGAACGTGGGAATGGGGTTGCCGTCGCACACGTACGTGTGGATAAAGTGACCCATGCCGGGGAGAGCATTGTAGCAGAACGTGTATCTGTTGCAAGCGGTGCCGTCTGCGTCCGCGCTCTTGAGAATGCTCATCTTGTATGTGAAGTCTTCCTCAACGAACGTCATCATGGCACTGATACGGGGCGTAAAGTTTGGAAAATCGGGCTCGAAAGCACGTGTTTCAAGCGCTTCTTCGAAGGATTTGCCGTCTTTAACGTAATCGTAGATAGTATCTGTCTGATTGCCGTTTGTAACGATGAGCTTGTTTTTATATTTTCTAATAGGGGAATAGATGATAAGTGAGGGGTCTTCGACCTTTGATGCGTCGAAGGGATAGATTATAACTTCGTCGCCTTTTTCCGTGAAGATACGGTTACGGCTGTTGTCGCTTCTGCCCATGATGAAGTAAGCCGTAACGGCTTTTTTACCGTCCGCTGTTTTACCGCAAACGATACCTCTGCCAACGTAGGAGTTGGTGCGGATAAGTTCGCCGATGTCGTTGTTTTTATATATGTTCATTGGGTTTACCTCTTTTCGTTCATTATTTGTGCCGAAACGAGCTCTGCTGCGGCGGGGAGAATCTTCCATTCCGCCTCCTGCATTACGCGCTTCTGGAGCGTTTCGGGTGTATCGCCGTCTTGAATCTCTACCGCTTTTTGCATGATGATCTTGCCGCCATCCGTAATTTCGTTTACAAAGTGAACTGTTGCGCCCGTTACCTTAACGCCGTATGCAAGCGCCGCTTCGTGAACATGGAGCCCATAGAAGCCGTCGCCGCAGAAGGATGGGATAAGGGAGGGGTGTACGTTTATCATTCTGTCTTTGTAATGCGAGATAAATTTGGAACTTAAAATATACATAAAACCTGCGAGAATTATAAGTTCGATACCTTTTTCTTCAAGAGAAGCGATTTTATCTGCTACTAAAAATTCTCTTGTTTTTTCACCGTCTTGCTG
>JBGVFW010000204.1:0-2964 GCA_045121315.1 Eubacteriales bacterium | reverse complement strand
AAAATCGCGTTATTGTAACTTTTCCCTTTCTCTGCTACAATATAGACAGAAAGCAGAGCTCGCTTCTAAAAAACTCACAGGAGATGATATTATGATGAATATAGGAAAGAAAATCAAAGAATTACGCAAGAAAAAAGACATGACACAGGAAAAGCTTGCAGATTACCTCGGAGTTTCTTATCAAGCGGTAAGTAAATGGGAAAACGGCGCGGCTTGCCCCGACCTTTCGCTGATAGTTCCCCTCTCCAAACTTCTTGGCACTTCTGTTGACGAACTTTTCGGCGTTGGCGAGGACACTGCCGAAGCACAACGCAGGAAAGAATTTTACGAGGTGCATAGCGGCACTTGGAAAAGCGGAGACACGGCGAAAAGATACGAAAACGCTCTTGCTGCCTGCAAGGAATTTCCCGGAGATTTCGAATATCTTGATTGGCTTGCCGACGCGGAAGTTTCCTTCGGTACATTCAACTGCGACGAAGACCCCGATAAGAAAAAAGAAATGTGGGAAAAAGCGGTTAAACACTATGAAATGATCATCGAGGACTGCAACGACCGCGAACTGCGCGAAGCGGCAATTTACAGTATGGCGATGCTCCTTCCCGACCTCGGCAGACGCGAAGAAGCCGTTGAATACGCAAAACAACACCCCAAGAAAGACGAACTTCTCCGTTGGTGCCTTACAGGAACAGAAGCCAAGGTTCACCGCCAAAAAATGATACTCAACGAGCTTTCCGAGCTTGTATTCTCGCTTGAATGGGGCAAAAACGATCTCGCCTCCGCGCAAGCGGCGGAAACTATTATAAAAACGATTTTCTCTGACGGAAACTACGTTAATTGGCATAACGACCTCATGCACAACAAAATAATTCAGGCAAGGTGTTTCACTAAAAAAGGAATGTACGACGAAACTATCTCCGCTTTGAAGGAAGCATACCACCACGCAAAAGAATTTGACAGATTTGAAGCAAGCAAAGCGCCCATATGCTACACATCGCCTATTTTGAATTTGCTCAGTTTTGACAGTATGTCCCGAAGCGGAACGACAACTCTCGTTGAAGATTTCAAAACAAACCTCAAAAGCAAGTTTTTTGATTCTCTGCGCGAACGCGAAGATTTCAAGGAGCTTGAAAATGTGTAAACTATAACAAAAAACTGCTATCGCAAGATAGCAGTTTTTTGATCTGATTTTATTTTCCGAGCTCTTTCGTTCTTTCAAAAGCCTTTGCCACGGCGTCAACAGCGGCGGCTCTGAAACCGCCTTTTTCAAGCGCGAAGCAACCCTCGATGGTGCTTCCCGCGGGACTACAAACAGCGTCTTTCAGCTCTTCGGGGTGTCTGCCCGTTTCCATGGCGAGCTTCGCCGCGCCAAGAACTGTCTGTTCTGCATATTTTAGCGCCGCTCCTCTGGGTAAGCCGCATTTTACGCCGCCGTCAGCGAGCGCTTCAATAAACATATATACAAATGCGGGGCCGCAACCCGAAACCGCAGAGCCTGCGTCGATAAGATTTTCGGGTAATTTATCAAGTTCGCCCGCTTTTGACATAAAAGTGAGGAACGCTTCTTCAGCTTCCGTGCTTACCGCAAAGTTTTCGGCATACAAAACCATACCTTCTCCAACTTCAACCGCTGTGTTTGGCATTATGCGTATCACAGGATATTCTGCGCCGAGGATAGACGTGATCTTCTCCATCTTAACGCCTGCCGCCATCGTGATAAGCGTGAAGTTGTCGGTTCTTGCAGCGAGAATGGGAGCGATCTCTTCGAGCATCCCCTGCATCATCTGAGGTTTTACTCCTAAGAAGATATAATTACAGGAAGAAGCGACAGACTTATTGTCCGCGAAGATGCAGGCAAGCTTCTTTGCAAGTTCAAAAGCTTTTTCACCGTTTTTGTCCGAAAGGACTACGTTTTTGGAATCTATTGCACGGCAAACTGCGGCAGCAAGTGCACCGCCCATGTTACCTGTGCCAATAAAACCGATTTTCATGTTTTCCATGTATTTCTCCTTACCTCGTTTGACCATTGCCGAGGATTATATATTTGTACGTTGTAAGCTCCATAAGTCCCATAGGTCCGCGCGCGTGGAGCTTCTGCGTGGAGATGCCCATCTCGCAGCCCAAGCCGAATTCGCCGCCGTCCGTAAAGCGAGTTGACGCGTTTACGTATACAGCCGCGCTGTCAATGGATTTCATAAAAATGTCTGCATTTTCGGCGCTTTCGGTGATTATCGCATCGCTGTGCTTCGTGGAATGAGCAGAGATATGAGCAATAGCCTCGTTTACGTCATCAACTACCTTTACCGCGAGGATATAATCGAGAAATTCCGTGTCAAAATCCGCGTCTGTTGCAGGCGTTCCGTCTATGATTTTTGCCGCTTTTTCACACAGGCGAAGTTCGACGGGCGTCTTACCCTCCGCCGCTCTCTTTACAACGATTCTCTCTTTCAGTTTTGGCAAAAATTTATCTGCTATATTTTTGTTTACAAGCAATACTTCTTCCGCATTGCAAACAGATGGGCGACTCGTTTTCGCATTTTCTATGATATTGAGCGCCATATCAAGATTTGCGCTTTCGTCAACGTATATGTGGCAGATACCCGTACCGGTTTGGATACAAGGAACTTTTGCGTTTTCGACGCAAGCGTTTATAAGACCTGCGCCGCCACGAGGAATGAGCATATCGACAAGTCCCGTTGCTGTCATAATCTCGTTAGCGCTCGCGCGGGATGTGTCTTGAATGAGATTTATGAGGTTTTCGGGAAGTTCTGCTGCAGTAAGTCCTTTACGGAGCGCCGTTACGATAGCGTTCGCGGAGCGGAAAGCTTCTTTACCGGAGCGAAGTACGCAGGCATTGGAGCTTTTCAGAGCAAGCGCCGCCGCGTCGCTCGTCACGTTCGGGCGGCTTTCGTAAATGATGGCGATAACGCCGAACGGGACGGAGGTTTTGCGGATAGTAAGACCGCC
>JBGVFW010000203.1:0-2099 GCA_045121315.1 Eubacteriales bacterium | reverse complement strand
ACAAGCGCGCTTTGAAGGTCAGTTGTATGTAGAATTCGACACGCCTTATACTGCGTTTCAGCTTCCCGTTCTGACCCTGCAACCGATCGTGGAAAACGCCGTGAAGCACGGACTCGATCCCGAGCTCGACCCGCTGTATATATCCGTTCTCACCCGCGAGGTCAAAAAAGGCGTGGAGATATGTGTGATCGACACCGGTCCCGGTTTCAACGAGTTCGACAACGACGAGCCGCATATTGCAATCAAGAACATCCGCGAACGCCTCGAAATGATGTGCGGCGGCACCCTGACCGTAGCTCCGCGAGAGCAAGGAGGCAGCACTGTCACAGTATTTATTCCCTTTAACCCCAAACTCTCAACAAATTAAGTAATATGAATCTCTAACTTATCCAATAACGTCTGTGTCGCCTTGGTAATCTCACCGGTATACCAGACGTTATTGATTTTTGACTTACGAATGTATTTGAGATAATTGAGGTAGTCGGACACAGAATATTTTTTCGTAAGATCTTTTTCGTGAAGGAGGGAGTAAATTCTGTAAACCAGCATAAGAGAAAGCTGATTGAGAAAAGCCCATGCTTCAACCGAGTATTGTGATTGCAAATATATCTTGTCCTGATCCAGAAGATTTTTGAGGAAATCAAAGCTTTGCTCAACCTCGCCTCTTGTTTTGTAAAGAGAGTATATTTTTTCAGGCGATTCATCAAGGTTGGTACAAAAGGCAATCGTTCCGAAGTCGTATTGCTTTTTTAATAATCCTTCATCGGAAAAGCCTTCCAGCTGCTTTTGAATACGAAGCGCATAGTCTTTTTCTTCTTCGTTGCGCAGGTCGCTGTCCAAATAGACAATGACTGTTCTGTTATCGACTTTGTAGCTGTAATACCATATCACTCTTTCTTTAAAGATGAAGTGACCGTCAAAGTCAGCTCTATTGCCCGATTTCAGTTTAGTTCTGTCGATCATTCCGTTATTTCTTCTGAGAGGAACTATATATTTTAAATCATGTTCATCCAGAAGCTCAAAATTACTCTGTGAGCCAAAGCCTTTGTCAGCTATGATCGTCATGTTTTGTATACCCGATTCCTGCACAGACTGCTTAAAAGCCACAACATCCCTTATGTTTCCGGGGATAACTCTGTAATATCCCGGCATATGCTGGCTTGCAGAAAAAGCCATCATCAGATTGATTTGAGGATCAAACCGTCTGTGACTGTTGTATCCCTCGCGGTTAATGTTCATGCACATTGAGTTGCTGACAATGCTCGTTCCGTCAAATAGGACATACTCGTCCGAAGCAATAAACTCTTTCAAGAAATCAACGATTGCGGCTCTGTTCTTTCCAAACTCCTTTAAGAAAGTCGACAGGCTTGCACTTGAGAGGGACAGTTCTCCGTACAATTCTGAAAGATAACTATTACGATATGCTTCCTCAATTCTTTTGAACGGACATTTTTCGATAAGACGCAATACAGCCATAGAGAATAACCTGTCAGCTTCTTTGGGGAAATGCTTCTTCAAAGCATCATAAATATCCGAACCAAGCTCAACCGCGCTGTTGCTCGCTCCGAATTCCTTTACTGTTACAGAATCAATCCGATCTTTCTTTCTCTTCGGAGGAATCAATCCATCCTCTGTAATTCTTCCTAAATACGCTCCCGTTATCTTTTTTGCCCTTTTCTTAACAGGGTCATACTTAGAAGAGCAGGCATACAAATAATACTTGCCCCGTATACAAGAGATATTGGTTCCCTTCTGACGATACTTCTCAACCCATTCCGGATATGCCATAGTAATCCCACCGTTCAAATAATTCTTTAACTTTCAATAATATTACGTACCACGTAATATTATTATACCATAAATAATCGCAGAAAGCAAGCTTTTTTTCTGACTTTCTGCGATTATATTACTTGATTTGTTGAGAGTTTGGGATTAATCAGTGCTTCCTTAAAGCCTCACCGGAATACCCTTTTCATTCAAATATTTTTTCAGCTCGGGAACCGGTATTTCGCCGAAGTGGAAAAGCGACGCTGCTAAAACCGCGTCAGCCTTGCCCTCGGTGAACGCGTCGTAAAAGTGCTCAAGCGCTCCCGCTCCGC
>JBGVFW010000202.1:0-2346 GCA_045121315.1 Eubacteriales bacterium | reverse complement strand
TGCGCGGAAAGTTCATAGCCTGCGTGGCTCATCGCTTCCGCCACGGAAAGGTACGCATCGTGCAGCTTGACGTATTTGCCAACTAATCCGATGTTAACGTCTTTCGTTCTTCCGTTTATTCTGCCCACAAGCGCCTGCCATTCGGAAAGGTCGGGCGCAGGCACGTCAATTCCCAGTTCACGGCAGACAACGGAGGAAAAATTCGATTTTTCAAGCATGAGAGGTGCTTCGTAAAGGTTCGGAAGCGTGATGTTTTCTATAACGCAGTCCTTTTTCACGTTGCAGAAGAGGGATATTTTTTCAAATATGGAATCTTCCAGCGGCTCGTCGCAACGCAAAACTATAATGTTCGGATTGATACCCATGCCTTGAAGTTCTTTTACGGAGTGTTGCGTGGGCTTTGATTTATGCTCGTCCGAGCCGCGAAGGTACGGTACGAGAGTGACGTGGATAAACAGGCTGTTCTCCCTGCCCACTTCAAGCGATATTTGGCGCACAGCCTCCAAAAAAGGTTGGGATTCAATATCACCTATGGTGCCGCCGATTTCTGTTATAACAACGTCCGCGTTCGTTTTCTTTCCCACGCGGTAAACGAATTCTTTTATCTCGCCCGTGACGTGCGGTATCACCTGTACTGTCGAGCCGAGGTATTCGCCGCGGCGCTCTTTGTTAAGAACGTTCCAGTATACCTTGCCTGTGGTAAGGTTTGAGTAACGGTTTAAGTCCTCGTCTATAAAACGCTCGTAATGACCAAGGTCAAGATCGGTTTCCGCTCCATCCTCCGTAACGTAGACCTCGCCGTGCTGATACGGGCTCATCGTGCCGGGGTCTACGTTTATGTACGGATCGAGCTTCTGAGCCGCCACGCGAAGCCCTCTCGCTTTAAGAAGTCTGCCCAAGGATGCAGCGGTGATGCCCTTACCAAGACCCGATACAACGCCGCCCGTCACAAATATATATTTCGTCATAAATTTCGCTCCTTTATTTTCCGCTGGCTCCGTAGTTTGAAAGAACTCTGGCGGAGGGGTCGTTTACATTGCAGCCCTCCCACTCTTTGTTCGGCATCCAGAAATCGACAATCATCTGCGCCTGCTCGGGATAATATTTTTCAAATATCTCGCGATACAGAAGGGATTCTTTCGTGAACGGACAGGCATGAACATATTTTTTTCTTTTTTCTTCAAATTCTTCATCTGTATAGTATTTTTCTGCGTATTCTTTAAGACAATCAACCATAGAATGACCTACCGCGTCTGAAAACGCCGCTTTTTCGCGGTAGAGTATATCGTGCGGCAAATAATCGCCCTCGAACGCTCGGCGCAGGAGGTATTTTCCCTTGCCGTATTTGTTTAGTTTCATTTCGGGGTCTATCGACATAACGTATTCCACAAAATCGAGGTCTCCAAACGGCACGCGCGCTTCAAGAGAGTTTACGGAAATACATCTGTCCGCACGCAGAACGTCGTACATATGAAGTTCTCTTATACGCTTTTCCGCTTCTTTTTGGAAGGCTTCGGCACTCGGAGCAAAATCCGTGTATTTATATCCGAAAAGCTCGTCCGATATCTCGCCCGTGAGCAGCACTCTGATATCCGTGTGCTCATGTATGTACTTGCAAACAAGATACATACCTATGCTTGCGCGGATAGTCGTGATATCGAAAGTTCCAAGCAAAGCTATAACGGGTTCGAGCGAGGCAAGAACGTCTTCTTTGCTAATGATGACCGCCGTGTGTTCGCTTCCTAAGTAATCCGCAACCTGCTTTGCGTAGCGCAGGTCGATAGCGTCCCCGTTCATACCTATGGCAAACGTCTTTATCGGCTTTTCACTCTTTTTCGCGGCAATCGAGCAAACCAATGAAGAATCAAGTCCTCCAGAAAGTAGAAAACCTACTTTTGCGTCCGCCACGAGGCGTTTTTCCACACCCGCGGTGAGTTTATCGTGAATATTTTTGCAGACCATGTCAATGCCGTCGCGGCAAACTTTTTCCGTTTTTGCTATATCACGGTAGCAAACAAACTCGCCGTTTTTATAGTAATGTCCGGGCGGAAACGGCATAATTTTTTTTGCAATACCCATGAGGTTTTTGGGCTCGCTTGCAAAAACAATAACGCCATTTTCATCGTATCCGTAGTAAAGCGGACGTATGCCTATCGGATCTCGCGCGGCAATATATTCTTTCGTTTCTCCGTCAAAAATTATAAGCGCAAATTCCGCGTCGAGCATTCGGAACATATCCGTGCCATATTCGCAGTACATAGGAAGAAGCACTTCGCAATCGCTTTCACTGCCGAAGCCATAGCCTTTTTCGCGCAGTTCTTCCCTTATTTTTTCAAAACCGTAAAT
>JBGVFW010000201.1:0-2200 GCA_045121315.1 Eubacteriales bacterium | reverse complement strand
TATCCCGCCGCAAGACAACCGCCGTTAAACATTTCAAATGCGTTCATTCCGTGATAGTTCATATAATCCCCGAAATCCTCGAGCGACCACGTGGGGTGGTTATACGTTACGAAAAAGCCCTTGCTTCTGCCGATATTCATCATTTCGGAAACGCCATCTCCGCTAAAAACGCGAATATAGTCCGGCTCGTTTTCATCGATTTTCACAAACGCCGCATTTTCCTTGGAATTGCCGAAAAGGTATCTTGTTCTGTGCCACATGGGTTGGATAAGCGTGTCTTTTTCAAGCGCAATAAAGCACATATGGCAGCATTTTTGTTTTGCCCAGCGAACGTCCTTGTTGTCGTTTACTTCAAGCTCAAAGCCGTTAAGGGCAAGAAATTCTCCGTCCGTCAAATCATCATGGTGTATAAAAACGTCGTGGTCAGTATACGCGACAACGGAGTAGCCGAGGTCTTTATATATTTTTTTGATTTCTTCCGGCGTTTTTCTTCCATCGGAAATATTTGTGTGGCAATGCAGATTTGCTTTATAAAAGCTTCCCTCTTTGGGCAAAAGATATTTTTTCATTTTGCATTTCTCCTTAAAATGTTTCGTTAAATAAATTGTATCACTATAGCAAGAACTTTTCAACCTCAAAAAAAATTTTATAAAAATTAAATTATCTATTGACAAATATATCGGCTCACGATATAATCATTATATCGTAGGACGATGTATCGTCAAACGAAATATTTTTAAGGAGGCTCTTATGCCAAATCCCCCTTTAACGGAGGCTGTGTATTATATCCTGCTTTCGCTCCTATCGCCTATGCACGGCTACGGCATCATGCAGAACGTGGAAGCTCTCTCTCACGGCAGAGTTCGTCTTGCCGCGGGCACGCTCTACGGCGCAATAAACACTTTGCTTGAAAAAGGCTGGATAAATGCGCTCCCAGAAGAAAACAACAGAAAAAAAGAATACATCATCACAAACCTTGGAAAAGAGGCTCTTGGCGGCGAGATTGCCAGACTTCGCGAGCTTCTTGAAAACGGAAACGCTCTTTTAGGAGGTTAAGAATATGAAAAAAGTTATACGCAAATGGTTTTGGGTATGGAGTTTTGACAAAGAAGAAAAATGGCTCAACGAAATGGCGGCAAAGGGGCTCGTCCTCTCCTCCGTCGGCTTTTGTAAATATGTTTTTGAGGATTCCCTGCCCGACGCGTACAACGTGCGTCTTGAGCTTTTGGAAAACGCCCCGACACATCCCGAAAGCGAAAAATACATTCATTTTTTTGAGGAAACCGGTGCCGAGCACGTCGGAAGCGTTATGCGTTGGGCGTATTTCCGCAAGAAAACGTCAGACGGCGCGTTCGACCTTTTTTCCGACATTCCTTCTCGCATAAAGCATCTTAACAGAATACTTGCGCTTCTCCTCCCGATAACGCTCTTTAATACAGCCATAGGGATTCACAACGTGCTTATGTTTTTTGCAAGAACTGCGGGAAATTTCAACAATTTCAATGCAATAGGTTTTGTAAACCTTGCTCTTTCCGCCCTTATAACGATCGGAATTGTGAAGCTTTCCGCAAAAAGAAAAAGATTGAAAAAGGAACAGCAGATATTTGAGTAAGAAAAAAGCTGACGAACAAATTCGTCAGCTTTTTTCTTATTCACCCCGTTATAAAATCCGCAAGGCGTTCAAGCTCTTTTTGAGCCTTTTCTCTGTGGCGGGATGCCTCAAAACCAAGACTATCGCGTATATCTGCGCGGTTTTCTATAATCTTTCGTACCGCCACAGAAATATCCGCGCTCTGTGCGTCAGACGGGAAAAACGCGCATTCTGCAACACCCACAGAGGAAAGGAAAGCGGACATTTTTCCGTCGTCCGAAATTCCGATCATCGGACATTTTTCCATGAGTGAAAATATAACCGCATGAAGTCTCATACAAACAGAAAATTCCGCTCCTGCAAAAAGATATTCGCTCTCTTCCCCGCTCACGATTCGTGCGCCGTCAACGTGCGCGGCAAGTTCGCGGCAAAGTGAGGTATCCTCGCGCCCATGCATCGGTAAAAAGATAGGCATGAGCGCGTACTTTTCACGCATTTCTACGCAAAGAGCGGCAAGCGTTCCCAGTTCAAACCCTTTTATCTTCTTCGGGCAGACAAGGAAATATTTTTCAGCTCCTATGGAGATCGTGCTATTCGTTTTCTTTTTGA
>JBGVFW010000200.1:0-9349 GCA_045121315.1 Eubacteriales bacterium | reverse complement strand
AAGATGGAACCCTACGACGCACCATAACGAATCCGCAGACGCAATAAGAAGATTTATCTACAACGTGGAAAAGGCTCCATGGCGTGCGGGTGGCTTGCTCTACATCTGGGGTCACAGCTATGAGCTTGACAACCCGAACTCTCCCGTGAAATGGGAAGAATTTGAAGAAAAGCTCAAGGTTCTCTCCGAGCATGAATACGATGTTTGGTTCGCTACAAACATTGAAGTTTACGACTACGTTCAAGCGATGAAGGCTATCCGTATGTCTGCAAACGGCAAGATGCTCTATAACCCCACGGACACGGACGTTTGGGTTTCCAACGGCGACGAAAACGTGAAAATAGGCGCGATGCAAACGGTAGTGCTTGAATAACACCGAGATACCATATCGAAGGAGTTGTGTTCTAAATGACATACGCCAACTCTATTCACCTGCGGCGAGAACTGCTATGTCTTGCAGAGCAATATAACTTTTGCAAAGCAAAAATATCACTTAAAAAATCGGAATTGCGCACTTATTCACCGACACGTGGCAGTAATGCAAAAAGAGATATGGCGAAGATTTAAATCTTCACCATATCTCTTTTTTTCGCCCACTGTTTGTAGGCGTATTTCAGCAAATTTTCTATCACAAGGCTCAGTAATATCACCGTGCCTGTGAGGGCGAAAAGCTCCGGGGATTCAATATACATTTTTGCGTCTTGGAGCATTGAGCCGAGCGACGTCTTCGGGCGGCAGATGACCTCCGCCGCGATGCCCGATTTCCATGCGAAGCCAAGACCCGTTACGAACGAAGAAAGAAACGTGGGGTAAAGCCCCGGAATGATGATGAAAAACATCTGCTCCCACTTGCCCGCGCCGTCAACGGCGGCGGCTTCAAGCGCGGCTTTGTCGGTGCCGCGCATACCCGAGAGAACCGTGTCCCATATGATAGGCGTGACGGTGAAAAACGAGATGAAAACAGGCAGAAAGTTTGTTTTTATCCATACCAGCGCGAGTATTATGAAGGAAGCCACGGGTATGGCGCGCACAAGGGAAAGTATCGGCGCGGTTATAAACTCAAAAAAGCGGAAGCGGTAAGAGAGAAGTGCGCCCAGGATTCCCGCCGCCATTGCCATGATAAATCCCGCGAATATGCGTAGCATGGAAGCGCCGACGGCTTGCCAAAATTTCTGCGTTGCGGCAAGAGATATGAGCGCTTCAAGCGTGCGCGCGGGGGAGGGAACGAGTATCTCCCGCGCCACAGCGGCGCTTATGACGTGCCATATAAGTATCCAAAAGGCGGCAACGAGTGCCGCCTTTAATATTTTTGTAAGTTTAGCCTTCATAATCCATGTAATAGAAATCGTCTGCGGGCATAGAGCCGCCGATGGATTTTGCGTTCGCTTCATAGAGCACCGCGAGATAACCCGAAAGCTCTGCCTTCATTTCTTCGCCTGTTACGAAGCAGAGGTTGCATTTCGGAATAGCCTGTTTTGCAACTGCCGCTTTGGGAATGATGCTGTGTGTTTCGCAAAGAGAAGCCGCGGCTTCTGTATCTGCGAGCACTGCTTCAATGGAGACTTCGTATTCTTTGAGGAACACCTCTACCGCATAGGGATGAGCTTCGATAAACGCCTTTGACGTTACCATGCAGCCCATCATAAGGGAGCTGTCGTCGGAAACCTTGTTCCATTCCTCGGTCATATCGAGAGCCGTGTTTATTGTAACGCCCGCCTGCTTTGCCTGAATTACGGTCGTGGTGGCAACGGGCTGGGGAAGCATGGCGATCTTGACTTCGCCGCTTACCATAGCCGCGGAGATGGCGGAAGCGTCGTCCATAAATTCGACCGTTGCGTTTTCAACACCGTTTTCCGCGAGAATGTATTTGAGTATATATTCGGGATTGGAGCCTTGACCCGTGGCTGTGATAGTTTTACCCGCGAGGTCTGTGACGCTGTTTATTTCGCCCGTGGCGTCAAGGATATAGAGAACGCCGTATGTGTTTACCGTGAGAACTACGATATCTTCGCCTTTTGCATAAAGCGTTGCCGCAAGGTTTGTGGGCATAGCCACGATATCGATTTCACCGTTTAAAAATTTTGCTTTTGCATCTTCCTGATTTGCGGCGAGAGTGAAGTTATATGTGCCTTCAGTTTCGCCATTTGACGCTTTTTCCATGAGGGAAACCGCGCCCACGCCCGTAGGGCCGCTGATAACGCCGACGGAAACCTCTGTGAGTTCCTCTTTACCGCAGGAAACGAGAGTGAAGCACGCGAGCATTGCCGCGAGCAAGAGAGCGAGTAATTTTTTAGCTTTCATGATTGTCTTTCTCCTTTGCAATTTCCCATTCGTCACCGTTTTTGAAAATACTGCCGCTTTCCTCGAGAGATGAAAGCGCGCGGTAAAGGCTGGAACGCCCGATGTTGAGCTTCTTGGCAAGCGATGACATACTGCCTGTTTTTACCTTGCCTTCCGCGTCCGCGTTTTTGCGCATATAGTCGAGCAGGCGCTCTTCCGCGCCGAGCATGGAAAGCTCGGCTATCTTTGCGTTGAGGTAGCGTATTTTCGAAGAGAGAAAAGAGATATAATTTACGGAACATTCGGGGGAGAGAGAGAATAGATTGCGCAACTTTTCTTCGCTTATGAAAACGACGGCGCACGGCGTTTTTGCGCGTATGGTGCTGACGTAAAGCTCGCCCGCGCCGAAGAGCGCGGCGGCGCCGAACGTTTCGCCCGCGGACATATCACGCAGGATCACGCGGCTTTTTTCGTCCGACGAGGTGATGCGCACCTCGCCCGATATTATCACGCCGAGAGCGTTGCGGAAATGCTCGCTTTCGTAAACACATTCGCCTTTTGCAAAAAACTCTGTTTCGTAAAGAAGTTCGTCTTCAAGTTCTTGCGAAAACGCGGGAATTCCGCGAAAAAGAAACGAAGCACGAAAACACTCTTTCATCTCTTGTGTTACAGTTCCGTTCATTAAGACCTCTTTGTGTGCCAAATGGGACACTTTTGACTTGATTATAACGCATATATATGCAAAAAGCAATACTTTGGCGCAAAAAAGTTTTGATATTTTTTGAAACAAAAAATAAAAAGTTGTTGCTTTTTACCAAAAAAATGCACAAAAAACTGTCGAATAAAATGGTGCGTTTTAAAGAAAATGTATAGATTTTTTTGAAAATATCTGTTATACTTATTATACTGAGTTATTATGCTTATAATAAGAGAATTTATAAAAAAATCCTTAAAGGAGGGAGTTTTTTTAACATGAAAAAGAAAATGACTACGGTGAAATTCACCGGAACTCCGGAGCAGGAGAAGCAGCTTGACTCCATAATCGCAAAATACGGCAAAGATGAGGGCGCCGTTATGCGTATTCTTCAAGACGCGCAGGAGGTTTACGGCTACCTTCCCATCGAAGTTCAGAAAGCGATTTCAATAAAAACGGGTGTTCCGCTTGCCGAAATTTACGGTGTTGCAACGTTTTATTCCCAGTTCTCGCTCAACCCCAAGGGCAAGGTTGCTATTTCCGTTTGTCTCGGTACGGCGTGCTACGTTAAGGGCGCGGGCAAGGTTATCGATAAGATATCCGAGGTGCTCGGTATTCAGCCCGGCGAAACGAGCGCGGACGGCAAATTCAGCCTTGATGCAACACGTTGCCTCGGCGCGTGCGGCCTTGCTCCCGTTATCACGGTAAACGAAGAAGTTTACGGCAAACTCAAACCCGAAGACGTAAAAGACGTTCTTGCAAAGTATTGATGCAAACTAAAAAAACAAATCGACAAAGTTTAGAAAGGAATGTTAAAGCATGAAATTATCAGAGCTTGCCGCTATCAAAGAGAGAATGAAAAACAAGGTCGCTCTTCGTGACGGCGAAAAAGAAAACCGAATAGTTGTCGGCATGGGCGAATGTGGTATCGCCGCAGGTGCAAGAGCGGTTCTCGGCGCTTTTGTTGACGCGGTATACAATGAAGACCTTGCAGACACGGTTTCCGTTGTACAGATGGGATGCGTAGGTCTTTGTGACCTTGAACCCATTGTTGAGGTTTATACGGCAGACGGAAACAAAGCTACATACGTAAAAATGACGCCGGAACGCGCGCTTGAAGTCGTTGAAAAACACATAAAAGGCGGCGCTGTGGTTGCGGAATATACAAAGGGAGGAGCTAACTGATGATTCGTTCACACGTTCTTATATGCGGCGGTACGGGATGTACCTCCAGCGGCAGCGTTACTATCCATGATCTTATGGAAAAAGAGCTTGAAAAAGCCGGAATTGCCGACGAAGTTAAGGTCGTTCAGACGGGCTGCTTCGGTCTTTGCGCGCTCGGTCCCATTATGATCGTTTACCCTGAAGGTGTTTTCTATTCCGCGGTTAAGGTAGAGGACGTTCCCGAAATCGTAAACGAACACCTCCTTAAAGGAAACATAGTTGAAAGACTTGTTTATAAAGACACTGTTACAGGGCTTCCCGCAAAATCTTTGCAGGAAACCACTTTCTATAAAAAACAGCACCGCGTTGCTCTGCGCAACTGCGGCGTTATCGACCCCGAAGATATCGAAGAATACATAGCAAAAGACGGCTATGCCGCTTTGGGTAAGGCTCTTACGGAAATGAAGCCACAGGATGTTATCGACACGATGAAGGCGGCGGGACTTCGCGGCCGCGGCGGCGGCGGTTTCCCCACGGGCAACAAATGGCAGTTTGCCGCGAACAGCGTTTCCGATAAGAAATACGTTGTCTGCAACGCGGACGAGGGCGACCCCGGCGCGTTCATGGACCGCTCCATTCTTGAAGGTGACCCGCACGCGGTTATCGAAGCTATGGCTATCGCGGGCTACGCTATCGGCGCAGACGAAGGCTACGTTTACGTTCGTGCCGAATACCCCATCGCGGTAAAAAGACTTAAAAAAGCTATCGAACAGGCACGCGAATACGGCTTGCTCGGCAAAAATATTTTCGAAACGGGCTTTAATTTCGACGTTCACATTCGCCTTGGCGCGGGTGCGTTCGTCTGCGGCGAAGAAACGGCGCTCCTCACTTCCATCGAGGGCAAGCGCGGCGAACCCAGACCCCGTCCTCCGTTCCCGGCAGTAAAGGGTCTTTTTGGTCAGCCCACTATCATCAATAATGTTGAAACTTACGCAAATGTTCCACAGATCATTCTCAAAGGTGCGGATTGGTTCTCGTCTATGGGTACGGAAAAATCCAAGGGTACGAAGGTATTCGCTCTCGGCGGAAAGATCACGAACACGGGTCTTGTAGAAGTTCCCATGGGTACGACGCTCCGCGAAATTATCGAGGAGATCGGCGGCGGTATCCCAAACGGCAAGAAATTCAAAGCGGCTCAGACGGGCGGCCCCTCCGGCGGCTGTATCCCCGCGTCGCTTATCGATACTCCTATCGACTACGATAACCTCATCGCCATCGGTTCCATGATGGGCTCGGGCGGTCTTATCGTAATGGACGAAAGCGACTGTATGGTTGACATCGCTAAATTCTTCCTTGAATTTACGGTTGACGAATCCTGCGGTAAATGTACTCCTTGCCGCACTGGCACGATGCGCCTTCTTGAAATCCTCGAAAAGATCACCTCGGGCAACGGCGAAATAGAAGATATCGCACGCATGGAAGAACTTTGCAACTATATCAAGAGCGCGTCCCTCTGTGGTCTTGGTCAGACAGCGCCCAACCCGGTTCTTTCCACGCTCCGTTATTTCCGTGACGAATATATTGCTCACGTTAAAGATAAAAAATGCCCCGCAGGCGTTTGCAAGAAACTTCTTAATTTCAGCATCGACCCCGATAAATGTAAAGGCTGTACAGCCTGCGCGAGAAAATGCCCTGTTGGCGCAATTTCCGGCAAGGTTAAAGAAGCTCATACTATTGACACAACTAAGTGTATTAAGTGCGGCGCTTGCATAGCAACGTGTAAGTTCGGCGCGATCAGTAAAGGTTGAGGAGGAGAATCATAAACATGGCTAACGTAAATGTAAAAATAAACGGACGCGAATATTCTGTTCCCGCGGGTTCTACGATCCTCGACGCGGCGAGAATTGCAAAAGTGGACATCCCCACTCTTTGCTACCTCAAAGATATCAACGAGATCGGCGCTTGCCGCCTTTGCCTTGTTGAAGTGAAGGGTGCGCGCGGCATGATGGCTGCCTGCGTAACTCCCGTTACCGAAGGAATGGAAATTTTCACAAACACAGAAAAAGTTCAGAAGATGAGAAAGACAAACCTCGAACTTGTTCTTTCCACACACGAAAAGAAATGTCTTTCCTGTATAAGAAGCCAGAGCTGCGAGCTTCAGAAGCTCTGCCGCGATTATGGCGTTGAGGATGAAGAACATTTCAAAGGCAAAATGCTTCACACACCTAAGGACGAAAGCACGGCTTTCCTCGTTCGTGATAACGATAAATGTATACTTTGCCGCCGCTGTGTAGGCGCGTGCAAGATGCAAGGAATCGGAGCTATCGCCGCCCTTGACCGCGGATTTGACACACACATCGGCTCTGCGTTCGATATGCCTCTGGGTGCTACATCCTGTATCGGCTGTGGTCAATGCGTTGTTGCTTGCCCCGTTGGCGCTCTTTACGAAAAGGACGACACAAAAGCCGTTTGGGAAGCGCTCAATGACCCCACGAAGCACGTTGCTATCTGCACGGCTCCCTCCGTTCGCGCAACTATCGGCGAATGTTTCGGCTATGAACCTGGAACGGATGTTGAAGGTAAAATGGTTGCCGCTATCAAACGCCTTGGCTTTGACGGCGTTTACGATATGAACCTTACCGCCGACCTTACCATCATGGAAGAAGCTCACGAATTTATCGAAAGATTTACAAAGGGCGAAAACCTCCCGCTCATCACGTCTTGCTCCCCCGGTTGGATCAAGTTCTGCGAGCATTATTACCCCGAATTCACGGAAAATCTTTCTTCCTGCAAATCTCCTCAGCAGATGTTTGGCGCGATTTATAAGACATACTACGCGCAGAAACGCGGTCTCGACCCCACAGATATCGTTTTCGTTTCCGCTATTCCTTGTACGGCGAAAAAATTCGAAGTCAGACGTCCGGGGCAGAGCGCGGCAGGCGAAGGTATCTACGATGTTGATTACGCTATCACAACGCGCGAGCTTGCAAGAATGATCGAAAAAGCGGGCGTAAACTTCCGCGAGCTCGACGATGAAGAGTTTGATTCTCCGTTTGCGGTTCGTTCTGGCGCGGGCGAAATCTTCGGCGCTACGGGCGGCGTTATGGAAGCGGCTCTCCGCACAGCGGCAAACACTATACTCGGTACAAATCTTGAAAAGGTTGAGCTTCCCGAGGTCCGCGGCACGGAACCTATCAAATACGCTACGTACAAGCTTGGCGACGTTACTGTAAACGTTGCGGTTACGTCTGGCGCGAAAAACGCACGCGAATTGCTCGATAAAGTTAAAGCGGGCGAAGTTAAAGTTGACTTCATTGAAGTTATGGCTTGCCCCGGTGGTTGCGTAAACGGCGGCGGTCAGCCCGTTCAAAGCGCGGCTGTGAAAGCGTCTACCGACCTCAAGGCAAAACGCGCGGCTGTTCTTTATAATTCCGACGCAGGCAACAAGATTCGTTGCTCGCACGACAACCCCGCGGTTCAGAAGATATATGATGAATTTCTCGGAAAACCCGGTAGCCACACGGCTCACGAAATTCTCCACACGTTCTACATAAAACGTGGTCTTTAATATTTAACAAAAGAAAACTCCAATGGCTTTTTGCCGTTGGAGTTTTCTTTTGTTTGAAAAAATTTATGGAGGAACGGGTTAGCAGTATATTATGAAGATAGGGGCGGTATGAAAGCTCAGCGCCCTCTTTCCCAAGAAAGAGGGCGCGAACGGGGTCCCAAGCGAGAGAGGAACCCTCAAATCTCCTTCTACCATATAACTCGACAAAAATTTGATTTTCTGTAATGATTTTTGAAAAAATTAAGAAAATTTGTAAAAAATTCAAAACAAAAAAGGAATTTGCTTTTGCAAATTCCTTTTTACTGTTTTTATATTCAAACTTATGCGCCGAATTTAGCGGAGTTGATCTTCACGCCGGGGCCCATTGTAGAAGCTACAACGCAGCTCTTAACGTACTGACCTTTGCAAGCAGCGGGTCTAGCTTTGATAACTGCGCCCATGAGAGCATCGAAGTTAGCCTGGAGCTTTTCAGCACCGAAAGAAGCTTTGCCGATAGGGCAGTGGATAATGTTTGTCTTATCAAGACGGTATTCAACCTTACCTGCTTTTGCTTCTGTTACTGCACGAGCAACGTCGGGAGTAACTGTACCTGCTTTGGGGTTAGGCATAAGACCTTTAGGACCGAGAACTTTACCGAGACGACCGATAACGCCCATCATGTCGGGAGAAGCGATAACTACGTCGAAATCGAACCAGTTTTCTGTTGTGATCTTAGCAACCATGTCTTCAGCACCAACGTAATCTGCGCCGGCAACTTTAGCAGCTTCTGCTTTGTCGCCTTTTGCAAATACGAGTGTTTTAACTTTTTTACCTGTACCGTTGGGGAGAACAACTGCACCGCGAACCTGCTGGTCTGCGTAACGGCTGTCTACACCAAGACGAATGTGAAGTTCGATAGTTTCATCGAATTTTGCTTTGGAAGTCTGGCATACGAGTGCGAGAGCTTCGTTTGCGTCGTAAAGCTTTGCTGTGTCAACGAGCTTTACGCTATCCTGATATTTTTTACCTTTAAACATTGTTAATTCTCCTCCTTTCAGTCAACTACCGTGATACCCATGCTGCGTGCTGTACCTGCGATCATGCTCATAGCAGATTCGAGGGACGTAGCGTTGAGGTCGGGAAGTTTTGTTTTAGCGATTTCTTCAACCTGAGCTTTTGTAAGGCTTGCAACTTTTGCTTTGTTAGGAGTTGCGGAAGCTGTTTCAATGCCGCAAGCTTTCTTGATAAGAACTGCTGCGGGGGGAGTTTTTGTGATGAAAGAGAAGGAGCGGTCTGCGTAAACTGTGATAACAACGGGAATGATAAGACCCATATCCTGTTTTGTACGTTCGTTGAATTCTTTTGTGAAAGCAGCGATGTTAACACCGTGCTGACCGAGAGCCGGACCGATAGGCGGCTGGGGAGTTGCTTTACCCGCGGGGATCTGCAACTTGATGAAAGCTACTATTTTCTTTGCCATAATTACACCTCCAAATGTGGTAATCTGCGGAAGAATTAAAAATTTTTCTTCCTCCCACGTACATTACCTGCGGCAAATTGCAGGAAATGCGAATGTTTTATTCTTTGATGATTTCAATGCTCGAAGAATCGAGTTCTACCGGCGTTTCGCGCCCGAATACGGAAGCGAGTACCGTGATCTTTTT
>JBGVFW010000199.1:0-4455 GCA_045121315.1 Eubacteriales bacterium | reverse complement strand
AAATTATTTTTTTATCTGAAACGGTTTCCCGTTTTTTGATCCAATAAAAAAAGCAGTCCTCACGAATAACAGGGTGGACTGATCCATCCTCATTTCGTGAAAACTGCACTCAGTATATTCCGTCATAGCCCTCATTAGCATAACGCTAACTCGCCCGGGAACTTTGTTTTCTCTTCGACGTTTTTTCGGTCGGGCCGGTAAGAACCGTCGCTCTTAGCAAAACCCTTGTGTCGCGTGACCGTATAACCTACAGAAGCCGGTTGATTTTGGACTATTTCAGGGACGCCTCCCGCACGAGTTCCTACGTCTCGTACTGACCGGTTGTTCTTCTGTACGTGTTTGTTTTGATGGTTATATTATACCGCACTCGGTATGTTTTGTCAAGGTGGTTTTTCGAAAAAGACAACTTATTTTTAATATTTGTACATTTTCACAAACACTTTGCGTTAAATTTGTTAAAGACGCTACTAAAAGCCTCTTTACATCAAAGAAATAGATTGTACATCTACTTCATAGTCGGATAACAGCATTTTAACAATGGGCTCAATACCGTTTTTGTTTAAACTTGTTTTAAAAGAAAAAGGGATGCTTTTTGAAGAACTTGAGGAGCTGATTGGGCCAATACAAATTTCGGATACGTCATATACAGAAGAAATTTTTTTATCTATATATCCGAGAAGCTCCTCTTGATTATCGGAACGTTCAATAGAAACAGAAATTTCTCCGTGAACTTCATAGATTTTCTTCGTGCTCGTTGGTCTGCATTTAAGCCAATTTAATATAACACTCATTTCCCAAGGCGACACCGTCCAGGAATCCTTAGCACCATTATTTAAACATAACCCGCAAGCACCTTGACCATTATTCTCATTAAAATAGTCTTTATATCCATTTAAAATACCGGATAGATAATACCTGCCGTTTGTAAACAAGCCTTGTTTCATTCGGGAAAACATTGTATTTTTCCTTTTATTGTGCCACTCTTCTTGTTTGGCATTTTGAGACATTTTCTTTTTATTTTTATAAGAAAAATGAGAATGTAATTGTTCTGTTTGATGTTCGCGAGTTTTTATCATTTCTATTGTAGAATAAACATCCCAGAATTCAATCAGCGTCTCGTTGTTATTAATAATAGAATTGTTTTGGCCGAAAAGCTCCCCGGGAAAAACCAAATGAATTCTCCAACGGCCCACTATCAGGTCGTTATCGCAATAAGGAATAAGATCGGAATATAAAACAGTTACAACATTATCGTTTTCATCATTAACAGAAACGTAAAAACCATACTCATCATCTAACACCCGGGGCTCCACGATGGTACATATACGCCCATTAAGCTCAGAATTCACTTTACTTTGAATAATATATTTACTTCCGGCACGAGGAAGGAATATTTCAATCATCTCTTTATAGGTAAGCTCATATTTTTCCAAATAAGCGCTTTCGGTAGATTTTAAGGTTCTATATTGATGATCTTTTTCAAGTAAACTATGTATAGTCTTTTCTCTCGCTTTATCTATTAAAGAATCGGACAGGTCTTCTTGCGCAGAACCCCTTATAGCTGCATAATTGTCATGGAGTTTATTTATTGAATTCAACGACTCATTGGCAAGCTCTGCGTCACCGGTACTAAGTGCTTGTTTATATATGCGATAACTTTCTTGATAACTTTTATCCTTTTGAAGTTTTTCCTCAACCCAAGAAACCTCCTCGTCTTGAGACGCATCGGAAGCAAGTGTTTCTTCCACGTTTATTTCCGACGAGTTTATTGTTTCTAAACCCAATATTTGTGTAGGATCGAGATCAAGACGTATCAGTTCTTCAGCAGTAATTTTAAGCTCATCCTTGAAAAGAAGCTCTGCACGTTGGCGGTTTTCAGCAATCAAAGCATACATAAAAGCTTTGCCTATGTCGGCCATACGAGACATATCAAGTGGTTGACTGATATCTTGTAATGAAGAAATTTCCCACGATTCTTTACTCATTCCAAGCTGTATATTGGAGTTTTCTTGCCACTCGTATTGCGGACAATATCTTCCATTGCAAGTAACAACAAAGATATCCGGGTCTGTTGCAGAAAGCTCAGCCTGAATTATTTCAGAACGAGATTTTAACTCAGAAACGATAAATTCTTTATATTTCGAAAGCTCCTCGCAGTCCGGACAAGCCTTAGCCGTAACATCTCTGATACTTATTGAAAAACTTCCGTCTTTGGTTTCTTTACAAGCTATTTTGATAATATAATTTACGACGTCATTAACAATTTTATTAAGACTTCGAAGATTATTAATCATACAAACCTCCATCTATTACAACTCTTTTTTGCAAGTTTTAAATCCAATCATCATATTTTTTAAATTACAAAAAAATATGTTTACATGTTTGTAAAAACAAGAAAGCCTCGGAGCTTTCCATAATTTCCGAGGATTTTCTTGCGCTATACTGAAGACTATCAAAACTTCTGCAATAATTATACTACAATAATTTTGTTTTGTCAATATTTTGAAAACAAAGCAGATCTATAAATCAAGTTCTTTCACTTTCTTTTCGACAAACTCTTTTATCGCTTGATTTGCATAACGTCGCTGATCGCCGCGCTTAAGACATAATGCCTGGAAAGCTTCGGCCACAGGCTTTTCCACATAAACAGTATATTTTACATACTGATCAGACTCTTTTAATGTAGGGAATTTTTTCGTTTTCTGACGCTCTTTTAACTTTTCTGCAATCTCTTCAAAATCGGTTTCGCCGGAGCTTTGATGAGTCAGTTGTCCAACCAAATCCTTGCCCTGTCCCAAACCCTTGCCGGCTTGCAGTTCCTGAATTCGCTCAAGAGCATTTCCCGTTTTCTTTCCCATAAACTCATCCTCCTCTCTGTAAAATCTCCTCGACTAATGAAATATAATCGACTAACGCCGGTTCATTTAAGTTTACGCCTATAGCAGAAAATTCTTTAATTTTAATACGGCGCCGAATTTCTGTATTAAAAACCAAATCTCCATAAGCTTCACGTATACCATCACTTATCTCTCGTTCATATTTCGCACGTCTATCTCTCATTGTCAGAAGAATTCCAAGTACCTCTGCGTTTGAATGTCCCTCTTCCCTTGTGGCCTCCACGAACTCTATAAAACGAATCATAGCGTCCAAGGCGAGATCTCCAAGATCCACGGGAATAACAATCGAATCCGTATAGACGATTGCATTTATAGAAGTGTCGCCAAGCGAAGGTCCTATATCTATAAAAACATAATCATAATAAGCCTCAATAGGCTCCAGGAGCCGTTTTAACGCTGCATAAGGATTATCTATTCTCGACGTGTAAATGAAGCGACTGAACGCCGCTAAACGGTCTTCTGCGGGTATTAAGTCCAATCTCTCTTTAATATGAAGGATATACGGTACTGCATTATTGTGTTGTATCGCTTCCATAATAGTGTTTCCGGTGTAATTATAAATACTGTTTTGGGTTAACATTTTTGTGGCGTTCCCTTGTGAATCAAAATCCACCACAAGCACCTTGTTTCCTGCCGCAGCCAATATCTCTGCAACCGCAACCGTACTTGTTGTTTTACCGACGCCGCCTTTTTGAAGCGCAAATATCATTCTTCGTGGGCATAATCCCACCACCCCCTTTACCACCCTTTTGCAGTTATTTTGCAGTTAGGGCACCTGTGTTTTTTCTGTTTTTAATAACTGTTTTATTACTGTTATTTTATGGTAACTCTAAAGTAATAGCAACAGAAACTATTGTCGAAAAACCCGGAATGGTAAAAAAATAAAGCTTCGGCTCAGATTTGCCGAAGCTTTTACTTGGATTCTATTACTTTTGTAAACTAACAATTTTTTCAAAGTCTCAATCTATGATGCTATTATTTAACTATGAGAAACAAAAGGTATATTATTATTGACCGGAGCCAACAACACCTTTCCTGTTCCTCTGTAAACATTCACAAGACCTTCCCCGGATGCTGCTGAACCGATCAATGTTTTGCCGGAACGTTCGACAGTAAAATCTAAGCTTCCACTCCAAGCTATTGCCATATTTCCGTCCACATTTAAAACGTCGTTTTCAAGTGTGATCTCCACCAGCTCTTCACGGGGACAAACGGATTCCAGGCAAAGGACACCTTTACCCTGAATACCAAGATTGAAAAGACCTTCTTTTCCCAAAACTGCTGAGGATAAATTACTGCGAGGCACTGCTTTGTGCTTTAAGCTTGATTCACAAGCAAGAAACAACCCGTCATCCAACACAATAGAACCATTCCATTCCGCAACTTCGATAAGAAGAATATGTTTATATGTAGGTTCCAACACCAAAGTACCGCTACCAACATATTCCGGTTTGATTGCGGATTCTCCTGTAACCGACCCTCTGAATGCTTTCCCAATTAAGTCACCCACGCCTTTAAGACCGGTTGTTGCCTTAACGTCACCAACAGTCCATTGCAT
>JBGVFW010000198.1:0-1296 GCA_045121315.1 Eubacteriales bacterium | reverse complement strand
TACACGGTCGATGACAATGAAAAGCGCCGCGCACTTATTGAGGCTAACTACAAACGTGCGCTCGCCGATGGCGATAAGAACGTTTACTTTGTGGATGGTTCCAAAATGTTCCCGGAAAATCTGCGTGACGATTGCACGAGCGACGGTTGCCATCCCAACGACCTCGGATATTACTACATGGCGAACGCTTTTGAAAAAGTTCTTCGCCCTCTCTTGGAAAAATAATTTTTGGAGGCATATATGGTAGTTACAAAAGAAATGGGTGTTCATCTTGCTGACACAACGATGTCTTCCCCTGTTTACCTAGACGTGAAAAATGAGCCGTTCAGACTCTATGGATTCTGCACAGATTATCGACGCGTTCCCACCGACGTGGCGGAAGCGACTAGTGAAAAAGTCGCTCGCCTAGCGGAAAATTCCGCGGGAGGCAGAGTTAGATTCCGCACGAATTCCGATTATATCGTCGTTCACGGTGAATATTATTACACTGAGCAGAGTAACCTTTGGCCTGCGGCGGCGACGTCGGGTTTTGACGTTTATTTCAATGAGAACGGCAAGCAGAGATATAAAGGTGTTTTCTGCGGTTCGCAGGGGGATGGGAAAACATATATCGAAAGCCGCCTGCGCTTCGATGGCGAGATGAAAGACGTTACGATCTATTTTCCTATTGTGACCTCGTTTAATGAAATGTACATCGGACTTCACGAGGGATGCGTGCTTGAACCCGCATACGATTATACATATGAAATGCCTGTTGTGTTCTACGGCTCCTCTATCGTTCATGGCGTCGGCACCATGCGTCCCAGCTCTGCGTATCCCTCCATTATTTCACGCAGATTGGATTGTAACTTCCGCAACCTTGGTTTTGCAGGAGCGGCAAAAGCGGAAAAGCCCATTATGGAATATATTGCGGGACTCGATATGAGTGTTTTCGTTTACGACTACGACCACAACACCCCTACTTTCGAGCATCTAAAAAATACTCATTACGAGGGATATAAAATTTTCCGCGCAAAACAGCCGAAAACGCCTGTCATCATGGCTTCGCGCGTGGATATAGACTGCGGCAACAGGGAAGAAAACGAGAAATGCCGTGCGCTTATCCGGGTGAATTATGAGCGTGCAAAAGCCGAGGGCGATGAAAACGTCTATTTTGTGGACGGAGCGACCATCTACCCCGAAGATCTGCGCGACGATTGTACTTGCGACGGTTGTCACCCCAACGATATGGGTTACAGTTATATGGCAACGGCATTCGGAAAAATAATAAAAGAACTTTTGGAGAAATAATATGAA
>JBGVFW010000197.1:0-4212 GCA_045121315.1 Eubacteriales bacterium | reverse complement strand
AACAACTTCCGCTATCCTCTGAACGGGGATTTTTGAAAAGTGCTTTCACTTATTCGGAATTTCAAAAGGCAAAAATCAACGGTCTGCGTAAAAATTATTTCGAGATTTTTTAATTTCCTCAAAAATACCTTTCATTGTATTCGGAATTTCAGAGGTGTCTTTTTCAACCGCTTGCTGAAATTTTTGGGGAAAACTTTTGATTAGGAAAAACTCCTTCTACTGGTTAGGACATTTACGCCGCGAAAATCAACGGGCGAAGAATACAATTTTTGAAATTGGCAATAAAAAATGCGCCCTCGATTTTTGAAAAACGAGAGCGCAGGACTTCTGCGATATTCGGTTGTATGACGGCGGGCGAAGCAACCGCCTATTCAAGTTGGAAATATTTTTTGAACAATTTCTATACCTCTTGATTTTGTTCGCATTTACGAGTATAATATATAGTGAATTACTGTAAGCTGACGATAACCGTAAAGGTCGGGAGGTTATACGATGAAATATTTATCCGTTACACAGACCGCCGAGAAGTGGGGTATCTCTCAACGGCGCATACAGATTTTGTGCAACGAGGAACGCATAGAAGGCGCGGTGCGTATCGGCCATTCCTGGGCAATCCCAGAGGACGCGCCAAAGCCTACTGACGCAAGAATTAAAAGCGGCAAGTATATCAAAAAAGACGTTGAAAATGAAAAATGATCCGCAAACTTCTCAACGACTCCAACTCTAAATAATGGGGAGTAAAAATGAAAATATATTTTGATGAATCGGGACAAAGTGGATGTGTGTTAACAAAAAAAGAGTTGTTGAATTTTCAGAAACAACCTACCTTTGCATTAGGTGCATTGGTAATTCCTACAGACACACAAGAGCGCGCGCTTTGCAAGAAATATTTGCGTTTTCTTGAGAAATTTGAAATAAAAGAGGAAATCAAGGGCAGTGATTTACTTATCAGGAAAATGAACGCACAACTGTCATATTTTCTTGACAATTTTTTCAATGATAAGTATTTCTTTGTGATTTTGTATGATAAGCGTTTTTATTTAGCCACGCTGTTGTTGCTTGGTTTAATTGGACGAGAATATCAGCAAACAATGCCATTGCACTTTTATGAGCAGGCGACTTTTTTGTCGTATCAGAGTGATGATTTTTTTGTGAAGTATTTGCAATACATTGAATCCCCTTCTCCGGAGACATATAAGCAATATCTTACGTATTTAATTGAATATGACTATCAAATGTTTAATGTCAAAGAAAATGCTGTGGTGGAAGCATCAAAGAAAATCATAGAAGACGAGCCAGAATTATTCTATGATGATTTTATGACATTTGGTTGGTATGATAATCCAGAACAGACTAATGTTATTAGCTTCTATGATTTGGGCGAGCAGTTGCTTATTGGCGAGTGCTTGAATGAAGCTGTTTCCGCAGACAAAATCCGCGAGTACATTTGGTTTATGGAAACGAAAGCTCCGTATACTCCCGCCGATGGAGGCAACACCTATTATCTCGGCAAGCATAATGACGCGGGCTATTACTTCTATTATGAGCCACAGCGCGTAACGGTGCTTGATTATGCGTTTCTTGCCACTATTACAGAAAAAGCAAGTAGCACAATTATTTACGCTGACCGTTGCTCGATCAGCGAAGAAAAACTGTCGCAGATGGGTATTGTATTCAAGAAAATACCGCGCGATATTAGTAGATTATAAACATACCACAGTAAAAGAGGTGTTCTCATGATTTATAAATATTATCTCCCGGATGCAACTGGGAACAAAACTGAACATCAAACAGAATCCAATTCAGTTGTTATTGTCGGCGCAAATGGCTCTGGCAAAAGCAAACTTGGTGCATGGATGGAACAACAGGATATGATGGGAATCCATCGGATTGGTGCACAAAGAAGCCTCAATTTTAAGGAGAACATTCCTTTACAGAATTTTGCTCAAGCTGAAGATGCGGTTTTCTATGGAAACGCAGAGGCAAATGAGATATTAAAAGCGAATAAGTATTATCGCTGGAACGATGGAAAAGAATACACTACTAAACTTTTGGATGATTTTGAAAAAGTGTTGGCTGCGCTCATTGCGTTAACCAATAACGAAAATTCAACGTATGTCGATGCATGTAAAAAAGCAGAGAGAGAAGGAAAGGAAAAGCCAACAACAACAAAATCGTCTTTGGATAAGCTGATTGATGTTTGGGATGAAGTTTTTCCGCAACGAGGTCTGAGAATGAAGGACTCAAAATTCTTGACCTATTTTGAGAAGAACGGCAAGGAAGAAGAATATTCCTCCAATCAAATGAGCGATGGTGAACGAGCTGTTCTATATTTGGCGGCACAAGTACTGTGCGTTCCACAGAATAAGACTCTAATCGTTGATGAGCCGGAAATTCACTTGCATCGCTCTATCATGAACCGTCTGTGGCATGCTCTTGAAAATAGTCGCTCCGATTGCTTGTTTATCTATATAACTCATGACACAGGTTTTGCGTCTTTACATGGCACATCAGATAAGATTTGGATCAAAGAATATGACGGTACAAACTGGGTGCTATCCAAAATTGAAGAACCGGAGCTTCCCGAAAATTTACTTTTCGATATTTTGGGAAGTAGAAAAAATGTGTTGTTTGTAGAGGGGGACGGTAGTAGCTACGATACACAGCTTTATTCTGTTTTGTACCCGAACTATCATGTGGTAGCTTGTGGTGGCTGCTCTCAGGTTATTGCCCGAACTAAAGCTTTTAGAAACTACCAAGCATTACATGATTGCGAAGTGTATGGAATCATTGACCGAGATTATCGTTGCGACTATGAAATTGACAAGTATAGAGAAGACAATATCTTTACGTTGGAAGTTGCAGAAGTAGAAAATCTGTTTTTAGTAGAGGAATTAGTCAGAGTGATGGCAACGGCTCTGGGTGAAAATTCGGATACAGTTTTCACAAAAGTTAAAAAATATGTTATTGAGCAAAGATTTGCTCAACAGATCGACAAGCAAATTTGTCAGAGCGTCGTAGCTTATATGAAATATTGCTTGTCTACAGCGGAATTGTCAAAAAAAGATGAAGCAGAAGCGAAAACAAGTCTAAATACTGTGTTGCAATCTTTGGACTATGAGCAAGTTAAAACTACAGAGGAGACTCGTTTCAGAGATGCTCTTGATAGCAACGATTATAAAAAGGTATTGCGTGTATTTAATGAGAAGAATTTGGTTTCTTCTATTGGAACATACTTTGGCATAAAAAACGATGCCTATTGCAACAAAGTAATTGCGTTGCTTAGGGGCGAAAAGCATGATGCTATTATCGCAGCGATTGTTCCATATCTGCCTGTAGAAATTCAAAGATAAGGGAGGATTGCTATATGGAAATGAAAACATATCAGAAGAAAGTTATAGCGGATTTAACCCGTTATCTTGAACTGCTTAACGAAACGAAAGACACAGCAGCAGCGTTCTACCATTTTTGGCACGAAAAAAGTGCGCCGTCCCTCGGTTTTTACCAAGATATTTTGCCCGGTGTTCCTAACCTTTGCTTCAAAGTGCCTACCGGCGGCGGCAAAACATATATTGCGTGTAATGCCATTCGTCCCGTTTTTGACGCGCTCCCCGTTACCAAGACAAAAGCCGTTGTTTGGCTTGTTCCCTCTGACGCGATTTTAGCGCAGACGGTCAATGCTCTAAAAGACACACAACACCCATACAGACAGAAAATTGATGTTGATTTTGGCGGGCGCGTAGAGGTTTACACCAAACAGGAGCTTTTGAACGGTCAGAACTTCAATCCCACCGCCGTCACGGAACAGTTGTCTATTATGGTACTGTCCTACGATTCGTTCAGAGGGCGTGGAAAAGATGTGTTGAAAGCATATCAAGAAAACAGCAACCTCGCGGAATTTGCAAAAGTGCTTGGCGCACCCGAAAAACCGATTGCCAATGCAGACGAAACCGCGCTGTTCCAAGTTATCAATCAGTTATCGCCGCTTGTGATCGTGGACGAAAGCCACCATGCGCGGTCTGATTTGAGCATTGAAATGCTTTCGAACTTTAATCCCTGTTTTATCCTCGATTTGACGGCAACCCCGAAAAAGGAAAGCAATATCATTTCCTATGTGGACGCTGTTCAGCTAAAGGGAGAACACATGGTAAAGCTGCCCGTTATCGTGTATAACCGCGATAGTCAGACGGAAGTATTGATTGACGCTATCGA
>JBGVFW010000196.1:0-3140 GCA_045121315.1 Eubacteriales bacterium | reverse complement strand
GTTTTCCACCCCTCTTTTTCTTGCGCGTTTTTTTTGTGTTTAAATTAAATCATACGTTTTGTTTTTTTACAACGTTTTTTGCATTTTCCTATGGGTTAAGTAAAAATGTGCGCACAATTTGCGCGCACTTTCCTATGCGTTAAAAAAAATCGGCCGCAAAAGGCTGGTTCTCATAAGGAAGTTTGATGACTGGCGTCCCCCGACGGTCATTAAAGATATATTTGTGCCGCAGAAGGCAAAGATTACACCCGGCAGATTATTAAAAAGTCTGTCGGGCGTTGTTGCGTTCTATATGCTGGATTTTATATATTTTGCCGCTTCCAGTGCAACATACAGTTTGCCTAAATTGTGATTTGCATTATGAAGTCCCTCTACTTCATATCCGCTTTCTTCCAAAACATCACCTGATTCTAAAAAATCATATAATTCCAAATCATAAAAATCGCATACCGACTGTACTCCAGCTAACTCCATTTCAACAGCAATACAGCCTTCGGCTTTTCTCTTGGAAACCAATCCTGATGTTTCCCTTAGCATAGAGTCCGTGGTCCAAACTTTTCCCAAGATATACGGAACTCCTAATATATCAAATATATTCGAAAGTTTTTTCCCGTTCTTTATGGAAATGTAGTCGGACGGCTTTGCATAGTAATAGGAGCACCCTTCTCCACGATAGCTTTCTGTAGGCACTATAAATTTTCCTTTTGTTTTCTCTTTGTTTAGGCTTCCACAGGAACCAAACATAATGAATTTTGTGGCACCTGTCAGCCAACTCGCCTCAAAACACATAGATGACGCTACCGCCGAGCCGATTCCGGAAAGATAAAAAGCGATATCAATCCCTTTATAATTCATTCTGTAAATATTAGTATTTCCATTGCACGCACCAATGACCCCTATTTCTTCGCATTCATATGTATTAAGCAGATAGGTATGTATTTCTTTTGAAAATATAATTAAACATAAATCTAAAATATGTTTTTTCTCTCCGTAAAAATCCTTTAAAGTAAGTATGGGAGATGTTTCAATGTCATAACAATCAGTAATCATAAATTTCCTCCTATAAATTAAAAACCATTACGTTTTATCGCCAGTTTCGCCTTTGTATTACAAAGGCTTCGGGCAAAGCCCATACCCCTTTGTAGGGCGGGGGTTTACTCCCGCCGTCTTATTGACCTAAATTTTATGTTACGGCGGGAGCAAGCCCCCGCCCTACGATGTAACCCCATTATAACACAGATCGACAGAGAAAACAAGAGTTATATTCCGACTGCGTCGGAGTGATATTGTCGCTTACGCGACAGTGATATGAAAGCCTACGGTTTTCGTGATATTTTATTCGCCATAAAACTCGCGTAGCGAATACCACTCGGCGTAAGCTGAATATCACTGCGTAGCAATACAACTCACCAAAGGCGAATAAAACTGCGCAACTTCCTTATGAGAAGTTGCGCAAACGGTCGATTTTTTTAATTATGAATAGACGATAGTATCTTATTTTATTCTTTCCAACCACTCGAATACACCTGTGTGCCGTCGGCAAGAACCCACATGGATTCAACGCTTTCGATGCCGGCAACGAGTGCTTTGCCTTCGTCAAGACTCATGCAGAAGAGCGCGGTAGAAAGCGCGTCGCCAAGACCGGAATCTTCACACAGAACGGAAACAGAAAGAAATTTGTTTTCGGGCAGAAGTGTGTCCTTATCAATAATATGATGATATCTCACGCCGTCAACGTAATAATAACGCTGATACGCACCGCTTGTCACAAGCGAGCCGTCCGTCAAATAAAGGTATTCAATATAAGGCGTATCCTCGTCGCCCTTGTCGGGGTTTTCAATTCCGACAGTCCAAGAGGAGCCGTCGCCGCGCGCACCGAGGACACACACATTGCCGCCCACGTTGAGTATATATCCGATCACGCCCTTCTCTTCAAGATATTCTGCCACGCGCGCTACGGCATATCCTTTTGCCACAGCGCCCACATCAAGGCTCATCTCGCCGTCCAAAAGCTGTGCCGTACCCGCTTCGCGGTCTATGACAAGGTCGTTTATATCCGTGTGCTTCGCCGCCTCCAAAAGCTTTTCCATAGTGGGAAGTTCCGCGTTTGCGGGGTCGCTCGCGCCCGCCTCGCGGTAATCGTGCCAAATAGAGAGGACACTTCCCATCGCCACGTTCGTGTAACCTCCAGTGAGCGTATACATTTCCTTGCAATATTCAAGCAGATCGAGTATCTTTTCGTCAACCGCCGTCGCGCTCTTGGCTTTGTTTAGCGTACAGATGTTATTGATGCCATCGTAAGTATAATATATATTATATAACTTGTGATATTCTTCAAGGAGCGCGAATATCTCATCGCAAACCGCGTTAAATTCTTCTTTCGTGCGCTCATACCCGACAATAGACGTCGCGGTATCGAAATAATCAAAGCTGTACGCAGTATATTTATTTTTCTCCTTTTCACAGGAGCAGAAAGAAAAGACTATGCAAAGCACAAGGCTTACGCACAAAATTATTTTTAGAAATTTCATTTTATCACCGGCATACAAAATATGAGGAGAAAAACTCTCCTCATATTTTTATTCGTTTTTAGTCAACGGCTTTAACAGCGGCTTCTACCATTTCGGAAACTTTGATAGTGCAGCCCGCTGTCTGAACGTCCGCAGAACCGTATCCTGTGTCAATAGCAAGACCCGCGATCTCAGAAGCTGTCTTACCGACGCAAAGGTTTGCAAGAGCAGCAGCCTGTTCGTTCCATTCCTTAACAACGCCGTCGCCGTTAAGGTCTGCACCGTATTTGGACATATTATAGTTTTCACCGAGCTCGTTCTTTGTGGATATAGCCGTTGTAGCATCGAGCGTAGCTTCGCCTTTCACGTTAAACGTGAATTTAGCAACGGAAGAGTCGATCGTCATAACAACGACTTTGTCGTCTTCGCCAACGAGAGCGGCTGCAAAAATCGTGTCGATCTCGTTTACGCCGTCAGCCTCTTCACTCGCGTTCTTGCAATCCTTCTGGAAGGAAACAACGCCGAGTTCAAGGTCAACTTTGCCAGCTGTGCAAACAGTTGCGTTTGCACAAGCCTTTTCTACTGCTTTAACAAAATCGGAAACGCCGATCGTGCAGCCTGCGCTGATAA
>JBGVFW010000195.1:0-4405 GCA_045121315.1 Eubacteriales bacterium | reverse complement strand
ATTACCACCACGACGCCCACAACAACGACTGTAATGACGGATGTGGAGTTTTTGAAAACGGCAAGCGAAATTTACTTTACCGCCGACGGCGGAGCGACGTTGAGGCTTTGCGAGGAAGAGGCAAAGGATATGCTCGATTATATGGCATGGGTTTTTTCCGAGGAGGGGCAAGGCACACACGAAATAAGCAAGCCCACGTTGCTCGGCAAGGCTTTGTATGAAATAAAGATTTATTCCGATGTTGGTGAAGCCCGCACGTATTCGGTTTACAAAGATTTTATTGTAAGCAAAGAAAAGCTTTATTACATTGAGGAAAACGACTTTGAAAAGATAAAAGCTATACTCGGCATAGACGGGTGAAAGGAGAGAAGATTATGAAAAAGAAGATTTTATCAGTTATGATATGCGCGGTGATGATATTCGCGCTTGTACCGCTCGCGGTTTCCGCGGATATGGGGCCCAAGCCCTCCGTCCGCGTGCAGATAACGGGGCTTAGCGGCGAATATTACGTCACGCTCCTCTCACTTCAGAGCTCCACGGGCCCGCAAAGCGCGTGGGACGGCACCGACCGCTATGCAAGTTACCATGAGGGAGACAAGGACTATGACATTTGGAAAACCTTTGTCGAATATGAGGACGCCGACGGGTATTATTTCCTCCAGGTTTTCAGCAAATGCCGCGGCGAGGACGAGTTTGCGTGGACGTATTACCCACCCGATAATTTTAAGGTGATCATATACGTTCCCGAAACGGGTGAGTTTATAGAAAGCGACATTTGCGAGCGTTATGCTTTTGACAGTTATTTCCTCTTTGACGTCGGAGAAGAAAGCGTGAGCGCGACGGGAACGATAGAAAAAAATTACGATTACACGCTCGAAACGGTTTCCCTTATTGCTCGAATAGTGTTGACTATCGCGTTTGAATTTGGTATAGCGCTCCTGTTCGGTTACAGAAGCAAAAACCAGCTCGTTTTCATAGGCGTGACGAACGTCGTAACGCAGATAGCGCTAAATGTGACGCTTAATGTGGTCAACTTCTACAACGGTCAATGGAGCTTTGTTGCGTGGTATGTTTTCCTTGAAATATGCGTTTTCACGCTTGAGGCTGTTCTTTACTATGCGAAACTGAATGTACTAGGACAAAAGCCGAAAAAGAGATGGCTTGCCGCGGTATATGCGCTTGCCGCAAACGCGGGTTCTTTTGCCGTTGGCCTTGGCATCGCGCACCTGATACCCGGAATATTTTAATAAGTAGGAGGATTTCTTATGAAAAAGAAAATATTTGCGCTTTTTATGGCGGCGGCGTTTCTTACGTCACTTACCGCCTGCAACGAACACGACCTTCAGCTTGAAGGCACGAGCGACCTTGGCGCGGAAACCAACGATTGCGACACTACCGCCCAGCCTTACGGCACGTTAACGATGACGGCAGACCCGAACGCAAGCTTCGTCATGCCAGAACCCGTGAACGGCACTTACGACGCATACGGCTGTACAGACCTTTTCCACGGAGATTATTATATATCCGGCGCCGTCATCGTCAAGGACGGCAAGGAAATACCCCGCGCCGAGCTTAAAAAAGGCGATATTATAGCTGTTTATTACAGCGGACTTATGATGGAAAGCTACCCCGCACAGCCCGACAAAGTTACAAAAATAGAAGTCGTGACGTGCGAGCCGAGCGAATACGTTCCCCAAAAGGTCACGGGAGCTTGCAAACTTTTTACCGTGACGTGCCTTGCGGACGGCAATATACACATGAACGAATATAAAGAAGAATTCTCGTTTACCGCAAAGGTTTTGGAGGTAAGCGACGGACGAATCTTGGTTGACGCCAGCGGAAACGGCAACGGGTATTATTATACAACTAATTATAAATATTGGCTCGTTATAGGGGAGAAAACAACGCTTTGCCACGGGGACGAGGCAATAAGCCTTGACGAAATAGAAGCGGGCGATTACATTTTTGCAAAATATGACGGAAAGGTTGAGGAGCTATATCCCGCGATATTGCCAAACGTCTTTTCGGTAACTCTTCTCGATATTGCTGTTACAACTTGACAGGAGGAATATTATGAAAAATTTTTTAAGGGCGTTTTTAAGCCTTTCGCTTGCGGCGGCGATACTTTTGAATTTTGTTGCCTGCACAAAGGTTCAGGCGGCGAACCTTATGGACGGTGTTGCGGCGCAGAGCGTAGAGGGCAAAGCGACGGACGAAAGATTCAAAAGCGCGCAGATGGAATTTGCGCTTTCGCTTTTCAAATCCGTAGCCGAAGAGGGTGAAGAAAATATGCTCGTTTCTCCGCTTTCGGTGATGCTCGCGCTTGCCATGACGGCGAACGGGGCAGAGGAGCAGACCCTTGCCGAAATGGAAAAGGTCCTCGGCGGAATACCGATAGACGAGCTTAACGAATATCTTTACACTTATGTAAATAATTTGCCTTCTGCGGAAAAATATAAACTCGAAATTGCAAACTCCGTTTGGTTCCGCGACAGCGGCGGTTTTAGCGTGAATAAATCTTTCTTGCAAAAGAACGCGGACTATTACGGCGCGTCCGCTTTTGCTTCGCCTTTCGATTCTTCTACGGTCGATGACATCAACAACTGGGTAAAAGCAAACACGGACGGCATGATAAAGAAGATAGTTGACAAACTCGACCCTGAAACGATGATGTGCCTTATCAATGCGATAATTTTCGACGCGGAATGGAACAAGGTTTACGAAAGCAAAGATGTAAAAGACGGTAAATTCAGCGCCATAGACGGCACGGTTCGCGATGTAAAGATGATGAACTCCAATGAATACGGATATATCGACGATGGAAATGCCACAGGATTTATTAAGAATTACAAGGACGGAAAATACGGCTTTGTTGCGCTCCTGCCCAATGAAAACGATGTTTACGGTTATATAGAAACTCTCACGGCAGAGGGGCTTGCGAACGCTATTGCGGGCGCAAGGGGAAACGTAAATGTGAAATTGCCACAGTTCAGCTATGAATATGAAATAAAGCTCAATGATATCCTTGCTTCTCTTGGTATGACGACGGCGTTTTCTGATGGAGCGGACCTTTCCGGTATGGGAGAATCTTCAGACGGAAACCTTTATATAAGCAAAGTTATTCACAAAACTTATATCGAGCTTGACGACCACGGTACAAAAGCCGCCGCTGTTACTTTTGTTGGAGTGGATAACACGTCTGCCGCAGAACCCGAGAAATATGTGATACTTGACAGAACTTTTGTGTATCTCATTATCGATAACGAAACAGACCTCCCCATTTTTATGGGCGTTGTGACGGATATACAAGAATAATATGAAAAAAGCGTACCGAAAGGGTGACTTCTCATAAGGAAGTTTGCTTGTGGGTGTCAAAACCTGCTCCGCAGTAAACAAATAATGAACCCCGACACATTATTATAGTCTGTCGGGGTTAGTTTTATTCTGTTCGACAAATTGGAATTCACCCAACTGCTTCATATATCATTTATTGTCGATTCCCTTGTGCCAATTCAACAAATCGGCATATGTGCCTCTAAAATGATAACTGGTTCCATTTTTGTTTTCGCCTACTATTGAAAGTCCTAATTTACCGAGAATAGCGATTGATTTTGTGTTCTTCTTATTTGCGTATGCTTCAACAACATCAACATCTTCACTAATGTTAGCGAGAGCCAACCCGTAAATTCTTTCAAAAATATTGTATTTACCTTGATAAGTTTTTCTTATCTGTATTTCTTCCATTAAAAACACATTATTTTGCACGGTGTATTGAAAATATCCTACAATTTCATGTGTTTCTTTTTGAACGCTAACGATAATATGTCGATTTGCATTTTCTAATCCTTCTTTATTCGCTTCAAACCAAAACAAAAAATCTTCTTCACGACTATTTCCAGTAGGGGCAATCTGACTCATATTATCATACAAAATAGAAAACAAGCCATCTGCGTATTGCTCGAACTCATACTGTCTCAAAAAGTGAAAATCAACCATATTAATGATTCCTCCGTCAAATTCTTGTTTATCGTTCTGTTTTATCGCCAGTTTCGCCTTTGTATTACAAAGGCTTCGGGCAAATCCCATACCCCTAAGATTGCGCATATTCAAAGGCTCCCTTGTGTAAAGGGAGCTGTCGCGGTAGCGACTGAGGGATTGTTTTCTGATATTTTGAGCTTTTTTACAATCCCTCCGTCAGCCTTCGGCTGCCACCTCCCTTTACACAAGGGAGGCTTTTGGTTAGCCTCATTATAACACAAAATCGGCAGGAAGAAAAGTCCTTCTGCCGAAATTTGTAAACATCCTTATGAGAACGAGCCTAAGGTACGCTTTTTTCATATTATAGGAAATTGAACGAAATGGGTTAAGACCTCTTCATTACGGATATTGTGTGAAAGTAGGGCGG
>JBGVFW010000194.1:0-4563 GCA_045121315.1 Eubacteriales bacterium | reverse complement strand
CGGGTATGTTCAGTTGTTTTGCAATTTCCAATTGTGGCATTTCTTTCCAAAAGTAAAGATATAGGATTTGCTTATCCTTATCACCGAGCAAACTCAGGGTTTCTCTTACGGTAGTGACCACAGAAATACCATTTCTACCATCAGCCAGTTCCTTTTCTGTCAACTCATCAATAGGAATCTCATACTCAGTTGCTTTTTTTCTGAAATAATCATTGCATTTGTTTCTTGCAATGCTGATAATCCATGCTTTGAATGAATCCCTATTCTTCAGTTGAGGAAACTTTTGATATGCTGCAAGGTATACCTCCTGAATCACATCATCTGCGTCAGCCTTAGAGCTCATACGAAATCTTACAAAACGTTCCACAGATTTTCTTTCTGCTTCCAACAGGTCCTCAAACAGATCCACATCATCACCTCCCTTTCTCTATGAGTAATCAAAAGCGCTTTCACTTATATAGACGGTTTCCGGTATCAAAAGGTTCATTTTAATATAATAATTTTAGCGGCACTCTGCAAAATATCGAGTGCCGCTATTTACTGTTTTATGACAATACCGCCCTAAAGTAAGACTTTTTTCTTTTATCCGTTATAATACCCTTTTCTGCCTATTCCCACCGTTGCCCAATGGAAAGCCTTTCTTTTGTCGTTTTCAAGCTCTCTGTATTCCTCAAACGGAATACCCTCTTGCTTCATTTCGCTGAGCGTTTCTTCGATATCTCTCCGCGTCATTTCGCGCCAGATACCCACACTTATGTTGCAGAAAGAGTAGCCGTGACCGTTCTCGTTGTTTATTATCTCTTTTCCATTGTGCTCTAACAAAGTTCCGTATAGCACGTCGTCAAGCGAATCAAAAGCGCTGATACCGTATATTCTTGGTTTCAGGTTTCCGTCTATACCGCCCAAAAATTCTATAAATTCGACCTTTCCGTCACCGTCAAAATCAAATCTCAATTCGTTATCAAAATAATAAAACGAATTTTTCACACGTTCGGGCGCACCCAAAGCCGCTTCAACTTTCGCTTTGGAGTTTCCGAGCAAAATGCGCGTCCCGCCGAAAGTTATTCCCTCTGTCGGAATTATTTCTATTTCAAAATTATTCATAACACAGCTCCCTTTTTCAATACGGTCTTACGCCGTCTGCGAAAACGATAAGCGGCGCGGTTGCCCACGGGTGGAAAAGACTGCAATTTCCCTTTTGCTCCTTGCCCCATGCCTCGAAGGTCGTAGTCGCGCCCTGCGAGAGCATCAAGAGCCAACAGCCTTCGTCCGTTGCAAGCTTTTCCGCAAGTTCGCGTTTGCCTTGTTTAATTAGTGCGGCAAGCGTGAAATATGCCATGTAAACGCCCATGCTGGAAAGCTTTTTCTCCTCGATAAAAGCAATAATTCGCTCGCAAAGAGGTTCGTTATCCGAACAAACGTCGAACAAAAGTGGCAAAACGTTCGAATGTATCGCCGCGTGTGCTTTTGTGGGAGTGTCGCAGAAAAGTCCTATTTCTTCGGAATAAAACGCGTCTATATACGCCTGCTTTACACTCTGTGTTCTGCCCGTGGAGGGGAGTCCTAGTATGCCGTAAAGTTCATCTAAAGAATTCAAAAATCCGCACCAGAAGGCGTTTATTACGTTGTGAACACCCTTGCCCACGGGGATAGTCAGCGGAAAATCATAGCCGTCGCGCAGGTTTGCGGGCCAATCCACAAGATTCCATTTTTCGTCCACACAGTCAAGAAGCCCCTGCTCGTTCGTATAGCGCAGGAAATAATTATAAACTCCCTCTGCATACGGCAAGACCTGCTTTACAAATTCCTTGTCGCCGTCCATGGAGTAGACCCAGCATATCTGCGCGGGAAATTGAAGCGAATAGTCCGCGATCTCCTGCATATAAGAGCTTGTGGAAACAGCCATAATCCCCTCGGAAATAAACGAAGACCGGCAGAAATTTATTATAGCTTTTTTCATCATATCCGTGTTGTGCGTGAGCGCCGCTTGAGCACGCGCCGCAATGGAAACGTCACCGAGGTATTGCCCTTTTTCTCTTGTGGGGCAATCAACAAAAACTTCCTGCACACCGTATTTCACCGTGTCCGCACAAAGGCGCAGAATACGCTTAAGACCGGCGTTTTCCGTCTTGTAAACGGCTTTTTCTTCATAGGGATAATGGCGTACCTTCATAGAAATATCCAAAATCTCTACGCCTTCGGGAACGATTATTTCTGCGTAGCGAAATGCCTTGTAATCGTATTGAGAAAGCACGTCATCTTTTCCCGAAAGGATAAATTCTTCCTCATAACGGCAGTTACATCGCAAATCGAAGCGTACCGTGCCGTCCTCGTTCAGCTCCTCGCCAAGGTGAAGCACGATAACGTCGCCCACATTCCCCTTCACGCGCACGACGGGATAACCGACCATCTCTCTGCCGAAATCCGCAAAGAATCCGACCTCGGTTTTACGCATTTCAGCAGGAGAAACGTCGTATATTTCAAGCTGCTTCGTCGGCTGTTTTGACAATTTATAATCCGCGTTTTTGTATATCGCGGCGTGCGCCCAATATTTGTCATTAAAGTCAAATTTCTCAAATCCAACCTCGCTTGCGCGGCTGTCGTAACGCTCTAAAAACGCCGTATCGTATCCGACCTTGCCCATGATGGAATACGCCGTATGGTCGGCGCAAAGCCATGTATCATCGCTCACGAGCGCCAAAACACCGTCTATTTCAAGAGAAAACCACAAACTCTCTCTCATGTCACCTGAAACCCAAACGCGGTTTACAAGCCCCTGATAATACGTGTGAACAGCAAACGTGTTCTCTCCCTCACAAAGGTAGTCGGAAACATCTATTTCGTTGTAATAATACGAGCTCGGATAGGAAGGCGCGGGACCTTGCGTCACAAACCTTCCATTTATGTAAAGTTTATAGTAATCGTCCGCGGTAATTCGCAAAATGGCATTTTCGGTTTTCGCGAAATTAGCCTTTTTGCGAAACAAAATGTGTCTGTTTCGGAATTTGTCTTCAACCTTGAAAGGAGCTCTTTTGTCCATTTCCTTGTGAAAAACGTCGAGCGGTACAGCATTTTCAAAATCGGAGTGGCAAATAAATTGTGCAGTCATGGTAATCCTCGAAAATATGTTTTTTAAAATTATATCGTAAAATAAAGGGTTTGTAAAGGTGAAAAAAACAACCCAAGACAGAGAATTACTCTGCCTTGGGTTGTTTTGACTAGTAAAATCGTTCGCTTTCGCATTGAACTGACTTATCACACAGAGGGCTGTTTGACATATTATCACCTCAATTGGATATTACCACAAATTTTATTTTTTCAAGTTATATGCTGACTTACCGGCGTAAATAACTGAAAAAAGTGTGTTTACGCACACTCTACCTCTCCCGTCACGGCAAAAGCCATGACACCCTCTCAAAACGTGAACAAAGCTATTGCCTTCTTTACTTAGTATAAACTTTTTGAAAAGCAAAAAATTGGGATAAATATGTTCACACCAAATAAAGGTGGATTTTGCGAAGCAAAAGACGGAAGAGTTTTTAATCTGTTTCAGCGTAATTTCCTAGGTGATAAAAAAAGCGTTGCTTTCGCAACGCTTTTTTTGGTGGGAGCGGGTGGATTCGGACCACCGAAGTCACTGACAACAGATTTACAGTCTGCCCCCTTTGGCCACTCGGGAACACTCCCTTTTTATAAATTCCGCATCTTTCGATGCGGAATTTGGAGCTGGTGAACGGAGTCGAACCATCAACCTGCTGATTACAAATCAGCTGCTCTGCCATTGAGCCACACCAGCTTATTAACTTGTCTGTCACGGGCGCTCTGCCCTTGCGACGTTGATCATTATATCATATGCTTCTACATTTGTCAATACTTTTTTTAAACTTTTTTGATTTTTTTAAATTTCTCTTCCCTATTGTAAAGGCACGATTTATTTGATATAATCAAATACAAAGGACGGTGTAAAAATGTACAACTTTTTTGTAAACGACGAAAATAAGCAAGGCAAGCTATATTTTATAACAGGGTCGGACTTTAATCATATAAAAAATGTTCTCCGCATGAAAGCAGGGGAAGAATTTCTCGTAAGCGACGGCGGAGAGAGCCACCTTTGCCGCTTAGAAAGCCTTGATGGCGAGACGGCTGTCGCAAAGATAATTGAAGAAAATTACCAAATCACAGAGCTTCCCGTGAAAATATACCTCTTTCAAGGTCTGCCCAAAAGCGACAAATTTGAGCTTATAATTCAAAAATCCGTTGAGCTCGGCATAGCGAGCATAATTCCCGTAGAGATGAACCGCTCCATAGTAAAGCTCGACGAAAAGAAAAAGGATTCAAAACGCGAACGGTGGCAAGCTATCGCAGAAAGCGCTGCCAAGCAAAGCAAGCGCAACGTAATACCCGAGGTACACAGCGTTACGACATATAAACAAGCCCTGGAAAAGGCGAAAGAGCTCGACCTGTTCCTTGTACCTTACGAAAACGAAAACGGCATGTTAGCGACGAAAGAGGCTCTGGCGAAAATAAAAATCGGAATGTCCATCGGCATACTTATCGGCCCCG
>JBGVFW010000193.1:0-3598 GCA_045121315.1 Eubacteriales bacterium | reverse complement strand
ATTTGCCTGATAATATGGTGCTTACGAAAAGATGGTAAAGCAACAATAATTTAACCAAAAAGGAGTTTGAATAAAGATGGCAAGACCTATTGATGCAGATTTACTTGCAGAAAATATAAAAAGCTTTGCAGGTTTATTTACCGATGAGGGCTTTATGATCGATTATCATGCCGTTTTAAGTGCAATACAAGCAGCGCCCACTATTTACGAAGCTCCGGCAGTGCGTTGCCGGGATTGTGATGAAGCGTATCGCGAAGCAATCAAAGCAACCATTGCTTCCGGCAAAGCAGAAGAAATATTGAAGTCAGATAAGGCTCAAGCTTTATTGAAGAATGTAGCAGCAAAGGAGTAATTATGGACAAGAAAAAACAAATCGTCGAATGGATAAAAGAAGTAAAATTTGCGCCATTCCCGGATGGTGGTGGCCTGGATGTATCGGTGAAGCATCAGCTTCCGGATCACGCGATTGAGGCAATCGCCGATCATCTTCTCGCTTGTGGCGTCACTGTGGTGGTGAAGTGCAATGATTGCCAACATTTAATCAGAACAAAGGATGCTTGCCTTTGCGGACATCCAGCCAATTTTATAAACAAAACAGCATTGGAGGTTTCCACAAACCATTATTGCCGTTACGGAAAGCCAAAAGAAAAGCAGATTCAAAGAAGCAAACGTGCGAATCTGATACCGTTAGTAGATGATTCCGGTGAGATGGTTGCATTGGTGCAAGAGGACCTTGTAACTGATGTTTTGGAAGATAAGGAGTAAGAGTATGGAACAACAAAAACAGATTAAGGAAATGCAAAAAGAAGTAGAGGGCGCCCACCGATTTTTCTTGGAAGACGATGACTATGAAAGCTTAGACGAATACATTGCAGTCAAGCTTTTTGAGAAAGGCTACCGCCGGGAGAGCGATACAGCCGTGAAGATTTTTGACGAGGTTGAGCAGATACTTAACGAGCATATATCATATTATCGTGAGCAGATAGCAAATGACAGAGCTTTTTATTCTGCAAAGCTTGCTGCGTCATCGGCAATTTTAAATAGAATCACCACCCTCAGAACGAAGTATGCAAAGGAGTAAAGTATGATGGATTTGGAGTGGCTCGGCGAGACGGCCGAAGAACGTCAACGGTATTTTGAGGAACTTTGTGCTATGGATGAGCAAGAGTTTCAGAAGCTGTGGGAAAGCAGTGACGTATATGCCAAGTTGAAACAACATCAAGTCGAGATTGAGGCATTAAAAGATAGTAATGAACATCTTGCAGCTCTTCTTGCGGAAACAAAGGCGGCGGTGGCGAGGGAGATCTTTGAGGAAATTGAGAAGCAACTTGCAGAATGCGATTGCTTTGACCGAGTGTTTGGCAAATTTGTCAATCTGACGATTGCCGAACTCAAGAAGAAGTACGTAAAGGAGTAAAGCATTTTAATTTAAGGAGTTGAACACAAAATGGTGCAATGGCTGAAGCTTGAAATTCCGGAGGAATTGCTCGGAGAAGAGCGTGTTACAGGAAATGATTACATTAAAACATACAAAACAGAAATTTTGTTACCGCAAGATAGTGAATATCCCGGCTATTGCTTTTTACATCCTTCAAAATTGATTCACTATAATTCTCCTATTGCTTCAATTGCTTATAATGAATCTTTTACGTTTACACTTATAAAAAAAGAGCGAGAACCCGGCAAAAAGTATAAACGTTATGTTTTAACTGCTCCGGAACTGCCGGCTATATATGAGCCTGTGGTTGCGAAAACAAAAGCAAAGCTTGAAACCAAAGAACAAAAACGATTAGCTCAAATCGGTGATATTATGGCTTTGGAGTGCAGAGCTCACGATCGATATTACGTCAAGTTTGCATTTCAATACAGCAAAACGATGTATACGGGGAGAGGAACAAAGTTTCCGTACCCGGATGAAATTTATGAAAGACGGGTCGTTGCAAACGGTATTTCTCGTAAGCAATTTGAAGCTGTTACTCCGGAATTGGAAGCACTGTGCGAAGAGTATCGGATAATTCAGGATGTGCGTCGCAGCCTTAATCGCAGTGTTTCTTCTCACTCCTCAGATAAAGCTGTTTCCATCTACAATTCATTTTATAGTCTGTCCAATCAGTGGGAAGATGAATTTTTCAAAGAAGCATCTATGCTTATAGAAAATGAGCAATTTACAAAGGAGTAAGAAGGGTATGGTTATACTCAAAAAAATTGTACTACCGAATGATTATGAATATCTGGATCCGACTGTTCTGATTGACGATATGGAGCCAAAAAGTTTTAAGCTGTATAACTTAGCAAAAGTGTGTGCGGACGTACTGAATTATTATATTGAGAATACACCCGATGCGTTCGGCAATGCTCCCTACGCACGTTTGGATGGCTTTATGAATGGATACATAGCCGGTTTGGGAATGGAGCTTGAACGTGGCAAGGAGGTTTGGAACATCCGCAAAGGCAAGCGTGTCATTCTGCAGATTGAGGTACCACAGAAACCAAAAGCATACTACGAAGCCGTTAAGGATAATGAGGAAACTATTCGCAAGGTATTTGGCTAATATAAAGGAGTGTAAAAACAGTGAAAAATAACGAGGAATTAATAAGTCTTGCAGAGTATGCGAAACTTAACGGAATTGAACAGTCTACAGCTCGTCAACGAGCTCTTCGCGGAGTTTATCGTTCCGCACGTAAAATCGGGCGGAATTGGGTTATTGATAAAAATGAGCCTCACGTGGACTATCGCGTTAAGAGTGGGAAGTATATTAAACAGAAAAACGATAATTAAATTTGGAAGGGTAAGGGAATGTCAAGAACGAAAGCAGGAACGCCAAGAAAGCAAAAACTCACGCTTACCGTGAGCAGTACAGGGCGAACGAACTTAGAGTGTATCAGTAAATATTACGGACGAAGTATTAGCACTCTTGTTGAAGAGTGTGCTGAAAAACAAACACAAGAAATCAAACGCATTGATGAGAAATTTTTAAGGGATTGAAAGGGTAAGGAACAAAAGGATGGAAGAAGGATTGACTATCCGATATAACGAAAAGACGGGGCTTTGGGAAAAACACGAGCCCTTTATCACCATTGACGTAATGACCGAGGAAGAATTTAACTTGATCAAAGCAGCCGTGGAGCATTATCAGAACCGCGGACGTTGGGAGTTTGATGGTATGGGGTGGGTTTGTTCGGAATGTGAAGAATATCCCGACAAACACGCCGATCCGGTAAAACCTGAATTTATTTTTTGTCCGAATTGCGGCGTAAGGATGGAAAGGGAGTAAGCATGAATTTGAATTATAAAAATGATTGTTTTGTGGATAGCTTTGCGGGTGGTGGCGGAGCATCTACGGGTATAGAACTTGCTACCGGGCATCCGGTAGATATCGCAATTAACCACGATGAAGCAGCGATTATGATGCATCGCCGCAATCACCCCTTTACAGAACATTATCGTGAAGACATTTGGCAAGTTGACCCCGTGGCAGCCGTGCGTGGCAGACACGTGAGACTTGCGTGGTTTTCCCCGGATTGCAAGCATTTTTCGCGAGCAAAAGGTGCAGCCCTTGTAGATAAAAAGATTCGTGGGCTTGCGTGGGTGGTATTG
>JBGVFW010000192.1:0-4454 GCA_045121315.1 Eubacteriales bacterium | reverse complement strand
ATCTTCATAACCGAAACCATCAAGTGCAGAATTTATTTCTTCCTGAGTATAATCATCAAAATCAATTTCCCCGTCTGCCACGAGATAAATAGATTTCGTATTATCTGAATCATCGGGAATTTGTTCGATTTGAATAAGTTCAAAAACTCCACGGTCTTCAAAGCCTGTTTGTCGGCGAACCTGCAAACAATCAGGATCCGTCACGATCCAATTGGATAAACCTTTTTGCAAAGCTTCTTCGCATATATGTGCAAGAAATAACTCGTTATTGCGCTCCCGGTAATAAAAATGTTCATCCAACTTACCGTACCACCATTTAGCCAGATAAGAGTTATCGAGCTCCTCTGTAGAATTCGCTTGGACTTCGACACCATCAAGAAGACTGTTTCCGGAAATCTTATAGTCCTTCGCCTTAATATAAGCAGCTAACTCCTTATCTTTTTCATGCATAAAGTCAATTCCACCTTCAAAATCAGAGAGCATTGCGTGCAGCTTAAAGAAAGAGTCTGAAAAATACTTGCCCAGGTAAGGGAATTTCCTTAATACAGCCATCTTTTCCGGGGGATTTGCCAAGACCTCAGTGCCATCACTATAGACCATTTTTAAACTTGCCAAAAAATCAAAATAATCTCCGTAACCACGTCTTATCTGTGTTTGCTCATTTAAATAATTCTCAAACGGCGTCCAATCTCTACTCATACCGCACCACCCTTTCAAATCTGTTATCTCTCCATTTCCAATTGACTATTGTAAGCACTTGACAAACTATCTATAATAATATATTACCGCAAAAAGTATAACATCGGTTGTGTTCAAACAAAATTTTTCAAAAAAATTAAAATTTTTTTAACCACTTTAATCACCGCCAAAAATCTTAGGAGAAGGTACAGTTTTATAGAAAATAAGGCACCGATTGGTGCCTTATCTTTTCAATTGCGTTCTTCTAAGGAATGTTTGTCCTTTTCTGCTGGCGAGGATGTAGACACCTTGGCGGAAGCCGACCGAATCACATCGGTTAGCGAGGATTTCGCCGACGGTAAAACGATCATTTCTATTCCTTCCGTTTTGCGAACATCATTTACAAAATCTAAACAAGAACTAATGCCGTATCGACCATATTTCTCTTTGCAGAACCTTCCCAACGCAGAAACAAGCTGTGTTTTTTCTATATCGTTCAAAGAGACATTGACAGCTTTATTAGCTTCCCCGTTCAGTCCGGGTAGGTTAAAATACGCTGTAACTTTAACGTCGTCTGTCCTAACGTTATAATCAGCGTAAAAATTGATATTCTTCATCTCAAGAGATGACGGGAGTCTATCCACCAAGCCATCTAAGGACCAAAGATAAGCGTTGACGGACTCCATATCGTCATTCACCAAAAGCTCGTGGTCAACCACAAACAATTTACTTATCATTTTGCCCTCAAATTTCGCTAAAACATTTTCGATACCGGCTTGTAAATCGTCAAAAGAGTTTGATTCGGTAAACATAGAAACAACCGATTCTCCTGTTTCTCCGTTCAGACTTTCACAAACAGAAACAGAATAAAATCTTTCTTTCTTATCATTTTCTTCTCCCCATACGACAAGTGTATAGCCCGGATAAAATTTATCAGTAAACGGGAGCTCAACACAAACATCAACAAACGTGGGATAAAATCCATCGTGTAATGTGTTTTCCATCTCATTAACAGCATCCTCGGATATTTCTTTATAAACTGCTGGCACCTTATAACTTGTTGCCGGAGTACTCACTAAGCCTTCATCGGCTTGGGTCATAGCTTCCAGAGCCGCAATAGCCGATTTTCGCATAGGATCTTCAAAATAAGAACTTGAAAGCTCAGAGTCCTGAAAATCAGTTGCTACAGAATCCACTATTTCTGTAAAAATATCTATATCACACGTTAACAAAAGCTTTTTCATCTGTTCCGGTGTAGCTTCCGGAAACTCAGGACTTCTGGTAGCCAGCATACCGTTTGTTAAAAGATTAGAAACGGCATAAGCACGTTCTTCATATAACAAAGGCAAAACACTATTGTACGAAGCATCCCAAACCTTTTGCGCCAAAGCAAACCGTTCCTGCTTCTCTAAATTGGAAGAAACGTCTTTTAATATGTATAAGATATTTGCCATTGCAAAAAGTTGATTGCCATATTCTTGGGAAAGAACGTCCTCCAGTATAGCATTTGCCTGTTCTGTAAGACCGAGCTCGGCTTGATCCTTTACATTCTGCTTTTCGGCGGCTTTTATACACTCCTCTAAAAAGCCCTCATGAATAACACCGTCTATCTTGCAAACAGAATAAACAATATCTTTAGGATTTTTAAAATATGAGTAATCTAAAGGCTCAAATACCTCATTACACAAACCATTTGCAGCTTCAACATTGAACATCCCTTGGAAGCTGACAATAGCGTAAGTTTTATCAACGCCGTTTTCAACATAATGACGAGCGTCGCGGAGCGCTTTTTCAAGCTGTGTGCGAAGTATATACCCTTGATCTTCATCATAAAAACCATAAGGCAAATTTTTATTATTCACAGAATACGCATCATATTCTTCATCATCTTTTGATAATAAGACGCCATACTCAAATCCTAAAAGTTCGACTTTATCCATACTTCACCAACCCTTACTTTGTTAAAATATGTACCCAAGGAGTATCGCTTTTACATAAGGTGCTGCTTCTTCCGGCCACGCCATATTTATATAAATACGGCGATTACCGCTAAAATAAAAAGTGATAGATTCCGCATCATATTGAGCACTTTCAAGGTCCGGCGAACCTGTAAACGAAAGAATCTTCTCATTAAAACACAAGTTCTCTTGTTCGTCTTTGGAAAACTGCAATGAAATATCATAAGACAGATCATATTTTTCTTTCCAAGAATCCAAAACTTCATTCAAATTTTTAACCAATATATCCATTAAATCCTCCCAAATTACCTTTCATATTCAAACATATTATTTTGTTTCGCCGGCACCTCTTTGTCGGAAGACGTATCCAAACCAAACAGATCATCAAAACTCATTTGCTTATAAAGCGCAGGATCTGTAGATTCTGTAGTCTGCATCTCCTTTATCAACCCCTTAGATAACGATTCTTCTAAAGGTTTAATTTTCTCCGGATCTTCTATATAATTTCTCACAAGACCGCGTTCCTTTAATTCACCGATAAGGATGTCAAATTTCTCATTAAGAAGCTTTCTTTCTTCACCCATTGGCACAGCAGCGACTGTCTCCCCATTAAGTCCGGGCATCACATATGCGTTTGCATACGCCGTAAGGTAATCACTTCGATATCCGGAGTCCTTTAGCTTATCTGCAACGTAACAGTCAAAGGCACGCGCAAACATTTCACAATCACTCTGCCAATACCCGTGCTTTGCACGAGAAAATGCCTTATCAAACTCGGCAGAACCTTTATAAAAATCAGTTTTTACACGGCGTTCAATAGGTTGTTGCTGCTCAAATTGCTTTTGTGCACCACTCAAAGACGAAGCCCACATAGCAATTTGCTGTTTTGTGTCTTTTGGAATACTGTGGTTTGTGGAAAGCTTTCGAATACGAGATAACATCTCAACATCCGGATGCGTAATTACCTCGGTCCGGCGACTGCCGTATGACATATACTCCGCGCCCGTAAACGAAGACGGAGACTCTAAAATTCTCTTACAAACCTCATCCCAACGCTGGCTCATATCCTCGGAAAGAGTTTTAGGGCGCACAGACGCGATCCAATTTGAAAGATTTTTCTTGCAATTTTCTACTCTTGCTTTCTGTTCTGCATCCATTTCTCCCGGTTGCACCGTAACGGTCTTATATTTCAATGCGGATAAAAGATCCTTGAATGCTTCCGGGAGACTTCCTTTTGTCTTCATTTCCGAAGCAAGACCAACACCGCCGCAAGAACGGCCTATTGCGTGGTCTAAAGCGTGTCCCCACTCATGAGCAAGGCAACCTGCGCCGGACATCTTTGTAAGGTTTATAACCTGCCTATCGGGCTCATAATGCGCTGCTGCCGCATTTGCCCCGCCACGGCCGCGAGCACCAAAGGCAATCGCAAGATTATTACCCAATGATACGTCTTCGGGACGCACCTGCAATGTTCTTGCCAGATCGCGGAAAGCATCATAAGCCATATTTAAGTTAGCTTGACGATCATCATTATTAAGCCAGTTTCCAAATTCTCCACCTCTGAACTTCAATTCATTTAAAAATAAATTTTCATCAGCAGAACGGATACCGCGATATTTAGGACCGTTACGATTAATATGCTTTAATTGAGGAGGGACAAAAGCGCCCTTGCGTTTTGTGTTCTTGCCTTTTTCTCCGGCTTGTTCGCGCTTATCAGTTAAATCCTGTGCGTCGCGAGCATAATTTTCAACAAATTCTTTTGCTTCTTGAGCAGAAGCAAAGTTGATTGCCAAAGGCTTTCGCGAACCATCATTTACA
>JBGVFW010000191.1:0-4453 GCA_045121315.1 Eubacteriales bacterium | reverse complement strand
CAATCTTTGTACCTGCTCGATGGGCATACCCTTGTCAATAGCCATCGTTGCCAAAGTACGCCTGAATTTATGCGGATGAACCTTTGTGATTCCTAATTTTCTTCCCAAAACGCGCAATCTGACCTCTACACCGCTGATCTGCAAGCGGTTATGAGGCGATTGAAGCGATACAAAAAGCGCAGGATTGCTATCGGTTCTGCTTTCCAAATAGCGCATAAGGTGAATTTTTGTGCGCGCATCGAAATATACGCGGCGCTCCTTGTCTCCCTTACCGAAAACAATGCATTCGCGCTCCTGAAAATCGATATCCGCGCGGTTTAATTTCACCATTTCACCCACGCGCATACCGGTAGAGGCTAACAAATCAATCATTGCAAGATCTCGGTTGGTCTCGCAACTATCGCGCATAATCTCCAAAGCTTCATCCGTATAGGTTTCTTTGACCGTTTTACCGGTTTTCACCTTATGAATACGCCTTACAGGGCTTTTCAAGATGTGGTTTTCTTCCTCAAGCCATGAGAAAAAGCTGGATAATATGCGCCTTATATTATCTATAGTAACCTTGCTGGCTTTACTGCTTTTCTGATACGCATCCAAATACTGACGCAGATCGTCGGTTGTGATGTGTTTTGCCGTTTTGCCAACGTTAGTTAACATATTGTCGATGGTAGAGTAATAGTACCGAAGAGATTTGTCGGAGCATCCTTCCACCTTTTTGGCGGACAAGAATGCCTCCAACAAAGCTCTTTCGGTTTCTTCGTCGGCACTATCGTCTCCAATGGAGGATAATACCGATACCAACACCTGATGAAGCTCGCTCATTTGTTTATTATCGAGTGTTGATTGCATTTTTTGTTCAATTTCAGTGATTATTTTCGTATACATGTCGGTTTTCTCCTTGGTACCGACATCCTACGCCACTAAATTTAATTTGTAAGGTCCTGCTGCATCAAAGATTTGATCAATGCAGAGGTGTTTTCTATTGCTTTTTTGATTTCAAATTTTGATTTATCGGTCTGTTCATATATAGCAACTAACTGTTTTTGAACGTCCATTTCGGGAACAGGGATGGGTAATACCTTAACATCCGATAAATTCAATCCTTTTTGCGCAACACCTTTTACAAGTGAAGCAATTAAGTCTTGCATACAGGGCATTTCAATGACACCCCGAACATACAAAGGTAGCACTCTATCTCCAAAAGAAAGCCTTGCTGTGTGCTGTGTAATATTAGCCCCTTCCAATGAAGTAGGAACTATGGCCATTCTTCCAACAGAACCGCCAATTGATAGCAACAAGTCACCGGCTAACAGATGTGAGCGTGTATACTTTGAGTCAATTTCGGGTGTAGTATGTAGCATATCGTCTTCAATAATGAAGCCACTCGGATAGTCTTTGACACGAACAACTGGTATACCTCCAGGAACGTCTATTCCTGGCTTCAGAATACCGTATGTCACAGGTCGATCCGATCTTATCAAGTTGTTCAAAGGCTCCGTTTTTCCTTCATCAAACAGAGGTTGTATCAGTTCGATAAATTGCGATTTCACGAGTTCGTCAGTTTGACGGAGCAGTTCTTTATATGCCAATTTTGCGTTTTGAGCTGCCCATAGGATTTCTGTAAGCTGACGTTGCTCTTCGATTGATGGAAGATCAAATTCATATCGCTCAAAATCAGACCAGTTTAAGAAAAAGTTCGTCGAACCGCCCTTGTTTTCCTCTGCGAACTTCCAAAATGCATCTGTTTGAAAAATAAAAGGCAAAAAGCGTTGCATCAATACATTTTCATCTCTTGTACTGCAACCTTAACTCACATCTGAACAAATTCCTTCAAAATCCACAACACCCGCTTTGCGCAAATGTGGATTTCTGGACATCAAAAGAACATCTCCCGGTTTAAATCGCATATGAAATGCAGGTCCGATGGTACTTTCTTTGATAACACCACGTTTGGTGATACATATTTCACCGTTGTCAAAATGTTCGCCGCCGATATAGTACTCTAACTCGGTGTTATCTTTATCTACTTTATCTTTGATTCTCATTACGACTTCGGACAATTTATAATGTGCCATCTGTATCACCTGCCTTTATAAGTTGATTTAACTTTTCGTATTCCATACGCACAACCGTTGCGCTTGTTTTCCACGCATCAATCGCATCGTCGATGCTTATTGCATCCTCTCCACCAGTATGGCGAACGTAAAGAGCAATACTTAGCTTACTCTCGTTGAATGCAATTTCATCAGTGGTTGCAATGGCGGAAAAACCTTCTACTGCACTGTAATCAGCATAGACACCTGCAATTTTTTTGATATGTTCTTCTTCCAGATAACTCTGGGAATTTTTACGTGTTACTTCATTCTTTGCATTGATAAAGAGCACCTTACCTCTGCGTGCTGCAGGTTTATTGGTGTTACAAATAACGATGCAAGCTTCCATCGGAGAATTATAGAAAAGGTTCTTACCGATACCGATAACACATTCAACCAGGTCATGCTGCACAAGCTTTTCGCGCATATCCTTTTCTTCTCCACGGAACAAAACGCCGTGCGGGAACAGAATGGCACAACGTCCGGTGCCGGGCTTCAAGCTTTTCAAAATATGCTGGAAGAATGCATAGTCAGCTCTGCCCTGGGGAGGTACGCCAAGGAAATTACGACCGTACTGATCGGTTTCAAAGGCATCTCTGTTCCAAGAGCTGATCGAGTAAGGCGGGTTCGCCAATACGATATCAAACTGCTGAAGCTGACCAGCCTCCGTAAACGCAGGATATTTCAAAGTGTCCGCATTGACGATTTTGAAGTTCAAAACACCGTTGAGGAACAGATTCATTTTACCGATGGCGGCGGAAAGAGGGTTGATCTCCTGACCGTAACACTTCATACCGCGCCACTCGGCACCGTGCTCACGAAGGTAGTGAATGCAGGAAATCAGCATTCCCGCACTACCGCAGGTGGGATCATAAACAGTTTCACCGGGCTGGGGTTTCAAAATTTCTGTCATAAGGTGCACGACGGTACGGTTCGTGTAAAATTCCTGCGAAGTATGACCGCTATCGTCACCGAACTTTTTAATCAGATATTCGTATGCCTGACCGAGCTCGTCCTCGGGGCAGTTTGCAATGGACAACGTCTTGGTACTGAAATGTTCGATCAAGTTTTTCAGCATTTCGTCGGGCAATGCCGCTTTATTAGCCCAAGAAGCATCACCGAACACGCCTACAAGGATCTTTTCGTGCGTTTTAGGGTCTTCATTCGCTTGTTCAATGGCATAGAATGCATTTTTGATAGCAATACCGACGTTTTCGGTTGTATTGCGCACGTTTTTCCAATGATAGCCTTCAGGGACGATGAATCTATGAATGGAGGCACCCATAAATTTTGCGCCATCCTCGCCGTATTGCTCAATTGCATTTTCGGTTTCCTCATCGTAAACGTCACAAACACGCTTGAAGAAGAGTAGCGGAAATACGTATGATTTATAATCACTTGCTTCTACGTAACCGCGAAGGATATCTGCAGAGGCGTAAAGAAACGTTTCGAGTTCGCCGAGTTCTATTCTTTGGCTCATTCCAGATAACCTCCTTCTTTCAAGAGTTGATATAGTCTTTCTTCGCATTCCTTGACGTTATCAAGGGCTGCAAAGTATTCTTGTTTTACTTTAACGGGATCAATGGGCGGTGCCGGAGGCTTTTCGATATATGCGTTGACCGCCAGCGTGTAACCGTTTTTCTCAAGGTCTGCAAGAGTAACTACCTTAGAGTAACAAACAACATCGGTATAGTCCTGATAGAGCTTGAACGCCTTTTCCACATCCTCATCGCTCATAATGTTCTGAGCACGCTTTGCCGTGTATATGGTGCTACCGTCAACCAGCAATACCTTGCCTCTGTGAGCGGCAGGCTTGTCATTGTTGAGGCACAGTACACAAGCAGAAACACCCGCGCCGAAGAAGAGACCGCCTACAAAGGTAATGACAGCCTCAACCTTATCGGATTCTATCAGCTTTTTACGGATTTCTCCTTCTTTACCGCCGTGGAACAGTACGCCTTGAGGCATAATTACAACGCATTTGCCATGGATAGGATCCATAGAAGCAACCATATGCTGTATCCAAGCGAAATCTGCGTTGGAGTCGGTGGGGCATCCCCAAATATTACGTCCGTATTGATCAGTTTCAAAGGCATCAGCGCCCCAACCGGAAAGTCCGAAAGGAGGATTTGCAATTACGTTATCAAAGGTCTTGAGCTGACCGCCCTTGAAGAACTTCGGCGTGCGGAGCGTATCACCCTGTTCGATAGTAAAATCATGTGCGCCATGCAAGTAGAGATTCATTCGTGCAATGGCAGAGGTGGTCATATTGATTTCCTGACCGAAGATCTTTCCGTAAGCCATCTTCTGGTTATCCATATGGCGGATAGACTCAATCAGCATACCACCGGTTCCGCAAG
>JBGVFW010000190.1:0-1974 GCA_045121315.1 Eubacteriales bacterium | reverse complement strand
TAATCAAGTCCGTATGCTTTCACAAAAAAAAGCAAAGGGAAACGGTCGCCAAAGATGATTTCTTTTCTCTTTCCGTTTGCCACAACTTCCTTGAAGGCTTCGTCAAGAGAAGAAAGCTCCGCCTTGTATGCGGCAAGATTTAAGTTATAGCTTTCCGAATTTACAGCGTCGGCTTCGCAAAGAGCCGCGGCTATCCTTTCGCATATGAGCGCGGCGTTGCGCGGATTTGTCCACACGTGCTCGTCATATTCGGTTTCTTCATCTTCGTGATCATGGTCATGGTCGTGCTCCATGCCTTCTTTGTATTCTTCGCTGTAAAGCTCCTCCATGCAATCGATAAGCTTTACGACCTTCATATCGGAATTGTCTATGGAAGAAAGTATCTCTTCCACCCAGGCGTCGGATTCGCCGCCGACGTAAATAAATACGTCGCATTTGCTTACGGCAAGAATATCTTTGGGCGTCGGATCATATGAATGAGTATCGGCACCGGGAGAAATGAGCATCTGCACGTTTGCATTGTCCCCCGCTATCTCGCGCGCGAGATCGTATGGTGTAAATACCGTTGCAACAACCGAAACGCCGTCGTCGCCGCTGCTCTCGCCGCAGGCACAAAGTGGACAAAGGAAGAGAAGAAGCATTGCCACAGTTAATACTTTTGTAATTGTTTTCATCAAAAAATCACTTTCTGTTTTATAGATTTTTAAATGATTATATCATACTTTGCTTCAAAAATCCATACTACTTTTAATAATATAACTTTACATTTAAGGATTTTTTCAAACTTTTAGGCAAAATAAGAGTATAAAGCGCGGATTTTATCGAAAAAAGCGGTTTACTTTTTGCGTTCTCTGTGATATACTGATTCTATAGATATACTGATTCTATATATAATTTACAAATTAGCGGAGGTTCTAATTATGAAAGCAGTTATTTCCGTAACGGGAAAAGACGGTGTAGGCATCGTTGCAAAAGTGAGCGCAAAATGCGCCCAGTTCGGAGCAAACATCGTTGATATATCTCAGACAGTTCTTGACGGTTACTTTGTCATGATCATGATCACAAACGTCGACGCGCTCAACGTTCAGTTCGGAGATTTCGTTGACGCTATGGCAAGCTTCGGCAAAGAAAACGGTCTTCAAGTTAACACAATGCACGAAGACATCTTCAACTCCATGCACAAAATCTGAGGTACCGAGGTAATATCATGTCTATTTTAACCACAAACGATATCCGTGAAACGATCAATATGATTCAGCACGAAAACCTTGACGTTCGCACGATCACAATGGGTATTTCGCTTTACGACTGCGTTTCCGACAACATTGACAGACTTTGCGACAATATCTACGATAAGATCACACACAAGGCTGAAAACCTCGTTAAAACGGGCGAGGATATCAGCAAAAAATACGGTATTCCGATTGTAAACAAGCGCGTTTCCGTTACTCCCATCGCTCTTATCGGCGGCAAAGCGGACAGCGACGGCTACGTTAAGATTGCAAAAACGCTTGACAGAGCGGCAAAAACGCTCGGCATAAACTTCATCGGCGGTTTTTCCGCTCTCGTTCAGAAGGGTATGTCCCACGGCAGTGAACAGCTTATAAAAGCTATTCCGCAGGCTCTTACGGAAACAGATTTTCTCTGCTCTTCCCTGAACGTTGCCTCCACAAAGGCGGGCATCAATATGGACGCCATCTACATGGCGGGACAAGCAATTAAAGATATGGCGTACCTCACGAAGGACCGCAACTCTATCGGCTGTGCCAAATTCGTTGTATTTGCAAACGCTCCCGAGGACAACCCCTTTATGGCGGGCGCTTTTCACGGCATCGGCGAACCCGAATGTGTTATCAATGTAGGCGTTTCCGGCCCCGGCGTTGTTGCCGCGGCTATCAAGCGCGCGGGCAACTGCGATTTCGGCACGCTTGCAAACATCATCAAGAAAACGGCATATAAGATCACAAGTGTCGG
>JBGVFW010000189.1:0-30006 GCA_045121315.1 Eubacteriales bacterium | reverse complement strand
TGACTTTCTTGTTGGGTGTCCGAACTGATAAGGTTGTATAATCAGATTAGGGTTTCTATATACATTACTCATAATGCCTATTGGGTTTTCAATCGCAATCTTTTTGGCATTACACGTTACAAAGTCCATGAAAAACCTTATTGCTTCAACCCTTTCTGCATATCTTGCTTTGGCTTTAGTGACATACTTTTCTGTGTTAAACCATGAATTACCTGTCACTGTTAAATATGTGCAGGGCGGATGTGCTATAAGCAAATCCCAGGTATCGTTTATCTCATGGTGCTTGCCATCCTGCGTTATAAACTCGCACCCCCCCACATCACTTGCAAGCATGAATAATTTATATGCCACTCCGGATGCTCACCGGAACACTCTTGAATATCGCAACTGTATGCTTCGTGTCCTTTCGCCCTAAATGCCTTGCAAACTTCTTGGCTTTCTTCACAAGCAACTAATACTTTCATTCCTTATCCTCGCTTTCTGCCTTGTATGGTTCGGGTAATGGCATCCAAGCTGTTACTTTCACATTAGGATAATTCTTGATATAATCCTCTAATAGCCACTCGCCCATAAATCTGTTATTTTCGTGGTCATACTCGCCCGATAGCTCATATTCGGCTATTCCCAAAAGACTATACTTGCCATTTACCATCGAATGTGATGTTGTCCATGTAATCATGTATTCGCCATATTCTTCCGGCAACCTCTCACTAACAGGAATCCATTGTGTCCTGAGTGCTTTGTCATGCCCGTCAAGTTTGCTAATAAGGTCTTTGTATTCTTCCTCTGTGATCTTTCCCTTGTATCTCAAACTCGATATTTTAGCTCTTAAACTGTTCGGCATCTGTCCACCTCCTACCATGCCGTATATACGTCAATCGTTCCGTGACTACACCCGCAATCGTAAACCTTGCCAATTCCGACGCTCGTCATTATCACCGTGTATGCTTCGTGGTCACTGGACGCTATGCAGATGAATCCGTCCTCGTCGCGGATCGTTCCGTCGTCTGCTACATGCTTTCCGGGAATATCCCACGCGGTCACGGTCTGACCGGGTTCATGGATTGAATACCACGTTTCTCTATGCCCGGCATAGTACACGACGCCGTTTTCTTTTGTCAGATGGTTTTCCGTGATGTGGTACGTCGCGCTATATTTGAGTTCTATCCATCCGTACCCGTCCGCATTGACTTCGCCCGTTGTGCGTTCCGTCGCCTGTTCGGTTTTCTTTCGCCCGAGCCGCGCCAGCTCTGCCCGCTTTACCTCTTCCGGCGGTTCCGTCTGTATAATCTCCACCGTGACCGCTTCCGTCGCCCGTTCGGTTTTCTGCTCGGTTTTTGCCTCTGTGACCGCTTCCGTGGTTCCGCGTTCTTTCGGATCGCGTTCAAGCGACGGGATAACAACGAGGATAATCACGATAAGCACGGCGCAAACAGTCCACACGACATATTCCAAAATATCCCTTTTGTTCACTTATGCCTCCTTCTTTTCCAGCGCCGCAAGCTGAATCTTGCCGATTGCCTCGCGTAACGTCTGCGGCATTTGTCCTTCGCGGGCTTTCCGTTCCGCTTCCTGTTCGTAAATCATCCGAAAGTTCGCCCGGTCTGCGGTCTGATTTTCCGACATGCAAAGATTCATATATCCGATTTGCCGGACAACCTTTGCCGTCAGATCGTCCATTTCTGCAAATGCTTCCTTCGCCCGGTTGTGCCCGTAGCGCCGGATCAGCTTTAGCACGTTATCCCACGCTTCGCCCCATGCCTTAACTCCGCCCGTCAGCGTTTCAAACGATAATCGGCGCAAGTCCGCAATTGTCGGCGACCATTTCTCCGTCGATACCCACTTCGAGAGGGAAGCCGTGGCGACGTTGTAGGGTATATCTTTCAGTTGCTCATACCAGAGCGCCACCGCTTCCGAGTTCGGGAGTATCTTTTCGCGCGGATAGTATGTCCTTATCGCCGCCGCCAGCTTTCCGAATTCTGCTTTATCCAATCTTCCTGCTCCTTTCTCTTTTCCTCCGTGTCACGACTTGCCGCCACGCAAGCCATAATCATAACGCCGAACATGCCGCCCGTTATAAAGCCGATCACAAAATAAATCATCCATCGTCCTCCTTCGCCCAATCTGCTACCATCTTGTAAAAGTCGTCAAGTTCCTCTGCGCTTCCCTGTTTCGGTGATGGTTCCCGTGCTTCATCCCGGCGCGCCCATGATAGAATTGCCGCATAGTGCGACTTGTACTTGTAACCCTTGCTTTCGATCCCGAGGGATAAATCTTCGATCCGTCTTTCCCAATCCTGCGGGAACCGTTCTTTCAATTTCTCGAGCTCTTCGTCGGTCAGCAGAACATTTTTATATTCGCCATAGCGATGCTTTACAGGTTTTTTCTCGCGCACGCGCGCACGCGCGTTAATCTCTTTAACCTCACCTATACTAACCTTATCTATACTATCCTTACCTATGCTGACATTTGCCGGACATGCGTCAGTCATTTGACTGACATTTGACTGACATTTGTCTGACAAGTGACTGACATTTGACTGACAAATGTCCGCGCGGTCATCTTCAATCCGCGTCAGCTCGGGCTTTATCGTGTATGCACCGTTGCCCTTCACATCGAGCATTTTTCGCTCTTCGGCGTAAACCGTGCCTTTCAGTCGGTCGCCTCTGATGTAGTTATGGATTCGCCAATGCTTTATGACAACGATCCCGGAACCGAAACGGATCACAAAGTTTTTCGCGTTCAGCAACTTCATGTCATCGTCAGATGCTCCGATCGCGCGCTGGATCCTCTTCGGGTTGTTTATAAAACCTTCGTCATCCGCCCGCATGGAAAGATGAAAATATAACGCTTGCGCCGAAAGAGGCATGTCGAGGAAGGCGTCGCTATCAATAATCGTCATCGCAAACATTCTACGTTGTGCCATCTGTCAAACCTCCTTCACGCGTATGCCATGTATATAAAGCATGAGCTTGCGCTTTATCTTGTAAACCTCGGTTTTCATGCCTTTTGCATCTTCAACGACTGTTTCGCCCGTGCTCCCGTCTGTATATACAAAGTCCGCGATATAATCACATTTACGCTCTAAACATGCCCCGCGCTTTTTCTTCCCGGTTTTCGTCACCACGTCCGGCGCGTATTGTGCCGGGATAAGTTCAAATCGCACCTGTCGCCTCAGTCTGAATATTTCGCAGTTTCTTTCCAGCGCGCGCAATTCCTGCCAGCGGAGCATTTCTCTTTTACTGTCAAACTCCATCCCGTCAAAGGTCACCTTTTGCGCGTGATATTTCTGTTTCTTCGCTTGCCACATGCAAGCCTCCTTTCCGCCGCCCCCGACCAACAGAGGCGGCGTTTTTATGTGTGATAGTTAGCTTTCAAACGGGAGCGTCGCCCAATCGACGCCGTATTTCTTAAGCACCGCGGAAAAGTCCTCTATATCGTGCGGGCGAACAAAAAGCCGATCATCCTCGACGCCAACATGGAGGAGTTCATGGAAAATAAGAGCCTCCACCTGTTCCGGCGTAAAGCCTTCGATATTCGGTTCGAAAACCGTGATTGTGAAGTCCGCCGGAATCCCCCATTTGAATTTGTCCGCGATCTTTTCGCACTGACCGAAAACGAGCTTCCCTTTCTGCTTCTTCGCCAGTGTGCTGGCAAGATAAACGATGGTTATTTCCGCTTCTCTGATGTCTGCCAGCTCTTCAAGCTCTGCGATCAGTCGCTCCCCGATCTCTGTATATTCCTGTGAGATATGTCTGTTATCGCTCATGCTTTACTCCTTCCCAAACAGAGCCGCTGCAACGCTCTGCTTTCCTGTTTTCTCTGCCTTCGGAGCTTCCGGCGTTTCAAGTTCCGGTGCGGTTGCTTCCGGTACTTCCTGTTCGTCAAAAGAAAGATATTCCCCTGTTAAGTCCTGTTTGATAACCGCGCCGTCGCTTTCGTATGCTTTCTGCAAGTCCGTGTCCATCGCGCCCCATTTGCTGAGGAGCTGGCGCAACATGGTTTTACATGCCATCGCGTCAAAGTCCTTTTCCCAGAATGTATAACCTTTTCCGGCGGCGTACCCCTTCGAGTATTTCCGGGCGTGCGATTCCATGCGCTTTTTGCTCCAATAAATCGCCTTCTTAAAGCCGTTAATATACGAAAAGGTCGCATAATACCCGATTGTCGGAGCGTTTTCTCTTTCTTCTTCGTCCTCGATCAGATTCACTTCGATTTCTTCTTCCAGCGGATCGAACCGGACGAGCTCGCCCTGTTTGATCGGTAACACGTTGATTTTTTTGTAAATGCCGGAGCGGATCGCAAGCTGGAGTATTCCGTGATACCCAAGAACAAACTGAGCGACCATCCCGCGCTGGCGGTCATTAAAGGGAATCAAGTAGAATTGCCCGAGTTGCGGGGAAGGTGTCAGATTGAGGCTCGCACCGAGCAACGCCCCGGAAACGATGGAGCCGTTCTCGCATGATTGAAGCGCCGGATTCGCATTGACCGCCGATACAATCGACGTGATGAATTTCTGCCCGCGTTCGCCTCCTAACACGTTCGCAATCTGCGCTTTTACGTTGTCCTTTGTAAGATATGCCGTGAGCCCTAATCTCTGCTGGCTCTTTGCTAAACTGTTGTTTACCATGTTTCTTCTCCTTTCACGATATAAATTGATTTATTTCCATCTGCGCGTTTTCTGGTAACACGCACATTTCTTCTTTTGCCCGTCTGTAAAACTCTTTATTGATTTCAAACCCGTAAAAGTTCCGCCCGAGCTCCAAAGCTGCGCGCCCTGTTGAGCCACTTCCAAAACACGGATCAATCACCACGTCGCCGGGATCCGTGAATGTTTCGATCAGCTTTTTGAGCACCTTCACGGGCTTTTGTGCCGGGTGTATCTTCGGGATGTCCTTCCCGTCTTTTTCCCACGCAAACCAATTAAAAACCATGTGCCCAGTTCCGCGAATTGTCTTTCCGTTTTCGTCATAGAGTGCGCCGTTCCGAAACTTCGGGAGCCTGTCACGATAAAATAACAGGGCGTACTCCGTCGCACCCACGACGCGCATGTTTGCTTTCAGCACTTGCGGAGAGTAATTCTTCACGAAAACAAGCGGGATATAATTCACAAAGCCATGTTTCTTTGCCGCCTGTATCAAAGTGTGCGTCTGTTCAAACGAGCAGAAAACGATCATGCAAGGCGAATCCGTGCTCCGTCCGCGCTGGCAAGGCTTCTTGTCGTCCTTCTTCATGAGGCGGGAGCAGAAATGGAAATACTCAAACAGGTTAAAGTTGAAGTCCGATGCGAACGCCGCTTTGCCCGCCAGCTTGCTTTCGCCGTTCTTATTGTCGCCGCCGTTGTACCACATAGGATTCGAGCCGTAAAAGTTCGTACCGACGTTGTAGGGAACGTCTGCAATAATGAGCTGGGCTTTCTGTATCGGATAGCATTTCCATCCTTGCATACTGTCGTTATAGAGTTCACATTTCAATTTACTTTTCATCTTTCACCCCCCCCCCATCGATAATCTTCATCTTGTGAATCTCCGCGTAATCGCGCTCGAGCTGGCATCCCCGGCTCTTTTCCCATCCGGGCATCATGTAAATCGTGTCGCAAGCAAACATAAGCCCGACGCAAATCCCCATGTAGTCGCTATGCGTCATTGTTTTGGCATTTACCGCCGCCACTTCCCCGACTTCATAGGGGTTGATATATTCAACGTCATGCCCGAAAATGCGCATCACTTCTTCTTCCGCTTTGAGGAACCGCTCGCGCGCCGTTTCTTCCTGTCCGGTGATGGGCCCGGAAATATAAACTCTCATTTGTCGCCATCCTCCTGTTCTTTCATTGCCTTTAAGCCTTCCTGTATGTTGCGGAAAATGGCGAGCAGGGAGAAAAGGTCTGTGTCTTTTATCACTTCTTCCGCGTATGCGCTGCTATCGTGTAAAAACATCTCGATCGCGTCATCCGTTGTTGCCCTGTCAAAGCAACGATTCACAATTTCCCGCATGGAAGGTCTGACCTTTTCGGGAGCGTCCGCAAGCAGGGCGGTAATCGCGATGCAGAGCTCGGAAACGATTTGAACAGGCAAGCCGTGAAAACTTATATGTCCGTTATCCACTGAAACCATATTTAGCCCTCCTCCTCTGCCTTAAATTCGATCCCGTTCTCACGCATGAAACGGTTGAGTGCCAGAGCTTCATCCACGTTAAGGCGCGCGGCAAAATGTACCCAAATTCGACCGTCGTCTGCGGGCTTATTCTCGAACGGTTTTTCGCCGTTGACGTATGTCACGTCATCCCACGGGAGCGGGCTTTCTTCCTTTGGTGCTTCCGGTGCTTCCGGTGCTTTTGCCTTCTCTGCTTCCGCCTTCTCGCGCTGGATTCGCGCCTGTTTCTGCCCTTCCGCGATTGCGCCGCCCATGTCCAGCGTGCGCTTGTATTCCGCCTCGGCTTCAAAAGAGCCCTCCGCAAGCGTTTCGATTGTTGCGAGCTCCGTTTCGATCCGGTTCAGCCATCCGAGTATGTTCTCTTCGATCATGCGGAACGTCACGGACTTATTGAGCCAGCGGGGATCCCATAACTGCTCAATTTTGAGCCATTCCGGTTTATTCTGTATGCCATCAAATAACTCGATAATCTTTGCCCGCTTTTCGTCCTGTTCGCGCTTTTCAAAGTCCTTTATCTGACTGTCAATCGCCTTTACAGGTTTGTCGATAATCGCGATGATTTCCGCAACCTGTGATTTGAATTCGTTAAACGGCGTCATATATTCGCGCTCCATGCGGATGCGCTCACTGTTCAGTGCGGTTTTTAAGGCGTTGAGCTTCGCCCGGTCTGCCTTCGCCTGTTTGATCGTTTCGTCGGTATAGACGACGGTTGCGTAAAGCTCCGTTTTCTCGGTGAGCTCCTTTTTCAGTTCTTCGTAGTTCCATTTGATACGCTCGGGAACCACTAATTCATTTACTTTCAGTTCCATTCCTTTCTCCTTTCTTTCATTCCAACGGCGGAAGCACAAGCGCCGGGCGTTCCTTCTTCTTGACCTTTTCCCAAAACTCCGCGCCAGCTTTCAGCAAATAGTCAATGTCCTCCTGCACTTCTTCGCGCTCGATTATGTAGTGTCGCGTTGTGAGCCTTATCTCACCGCCATAATCAAATTTGAGCTGGGCTTTCAGTACGGCAAAGTCGCAACACGTAACGCCCATATACCATAAGATTTGACAGTAATAATTCGACGGGATCCGGTCGCGCCATTTCTCTTTTTGCATGCTCTGCAAAATGCTCGTCGTTTTGATTTCCAATATCCCCTTGCGCCCGGTCTTTTTCTCAGTCAGAACGCCATCGAGTGACGCATGAGCGAACGGTATCATCGAATTGCGAAACATGTTATTTTCGCGATACCATACGGAATACTGAGGGAAGTCCAATTTGAAAAGCTCCCGGAGATGCTTCTCGGCGTCCGTTCCGTACTTGACAAGCTCGTTATTTGATATATCCGGCGCCGTCCTTAGTCCGACCTTTTCCTCCCATAATTCGACGTTATTCTTGTGCGGATTGAGCCCTACGATTGACGCCGCCTCAGAGCCTCCGATCGCTCTCATGCGCGCCGCCAGCCATTCCTCGCGCGTGTTCAGAAATTCACAAAGTATCATCTTTCACCCTCCGCGTTCGCAAAGATGAAAAGACAAAGCCATGCGGATGCTACAACATAGGCGATAAGCGGAATGTTGCTCTCACTATCCAGCGCGCACGCCGAAAGCGTCCATGTTATCCCCGCAATCCATGTTGTCGTTTTCAAAATCGCGTTCTTCATCTTCCTCATGACAACCTCCATTCATTCGCTCCAATAGTTCATACGCCAGCCGCGCCGCCGTGCGTGGTACAACGTAGCCCTTTACGCTTTCCACGGTGCGACCGTCGCTCAAAACGTGAATAATCATCCTTCCGCCTCCTCGATAAACTTTTCAAACGGAACATCCAGCGCCTTGCATATTCTGTAATACTCGATAACGCTCACGTTTCGGCGGTTGTTCATAATCGCGCTAAAAACCGGATCAGAAATGCCGGACTTCTGCGCGACAAATCTTTTCTTTGTTCCGTTCTTTTCGATGTACTCGCGGATACTATCCCCGATTGTCATTTGCTATTCCTCCTTTCCGCAAAATGTTGCGACTATGATTTTTTCATAGTCAAAGATATTGTTATAGGCTCTATGATTTTTTCATAGCGCCCTATATCATAATACTATGATTTTTTCATAGTTGCAAGTATTTTTTTTAAGAGTTTTTGAAAATCTTTATTGAAAAGTACGATTTTTTCATATAGTATCATTAAAAAAAGGGAAAGTTGGTGATTTTATGACAGATGAAAAGCTCCGGGAAAACATAAAGAACAATCTTTTAGCACTCCGAAAAGCGCGCGGCCTGACGCAAGTTGATATTTCCATCTTGACCGGGAAAGCCTCGCCCTCGGTCGCTTCGTGGGAACAGGGAAAAAGTCTTCCAGACCTTGCCACGCTTTACAAGCTGGCGAAATACTACGGGAAACCACTTGAATATTTGTATGAGCATGAAACCGGAAAGGAGGGAGCGGAATGATCGCATGCTATATCAGAGTATCAACAACAGAACAGGCCGAAAACGGGCATAGTATTGACGAACAAACGGAGCGCACGGCGAAATATTGCGACGCGATGGGCTGGAAAGAATACAAACCATACATCGACGCGGGCTTTTCCGGCGGTAACATGGAGCGCCCGGCATTAAAACAGATGATCGCGGACGTGGAAACCGGAAAGATTGATCGCGTCGTCGTTTATAAGCTCGACCGCCTATCCCGGTCACAGTTGGACACGCTCTTTTTGATCGAAAAGGTATTCCTCGCGCACGGTGTCGCCTTTGTGTCCATGTCGGAAAACTTCGACACTTCGTCGCCCTTTGGTCGTGCAATGATCGGAATCCTTGCGGTATTCGCACAATTGGAGCGGGAGCAGATAAAAGAGCGCATGATGATGGGAAAAGTGGCACGGGCGAAAAGTGGAAAATATCACGGCTCGGCTTCGATCCCGGTCGGATATGATTATATCGACGGTGCTCTTGTGCCTAACGAGGACGAAAGAAAACAGGTTGAATACATTTTCGAGCGGTTCGCGGACGGCGTATCTATAACGAAAATCGCGCTCGAGCTAAACAAGGCCGGACTGACGCATGGCGGCTTTCAGTGGTACCCGCCCACAATTCGCGATTTGCTCCAGCGAAAAACCTATATCGGCTATGTCTGCTATGCCGGGAAGTGGTACAAGGGAATCCATGAGCCGTTAATCTCGGAGGAGCTTTTCGACCGGGCACAAGCTGCCTTTTCAATACATGATGAAAACGTCAAGAAGTATTGCAGGAAAGGCGGGAAAGCTAACTCATATCTCGGCGGAATCCTAACGTGCGCGAAATGCGGGCGGAAATATCACCGCGTTTTGTATCATGCCCGGAACGGCTCGATTGTGCCAAAATACTATTGCGAGCTCCGGTCGCAAAAAAGCATAAATCTGCGGAGCTTGCCACAATGTAAAAACAAAATATGGAAGGCCGCCGAGATAGAATCGATTGTGTTCGGCGAGATCGAAAAGCTCGCGCTTGAAAAGCCGGAAAAGCCGAGAAAGTCCGCGCGCGCCGTCATGCGCTCGGAAGCGATACGGGCGGAGCTTTCCGCGACTGAGAAAAAGGTCGAGAGGATCCTCGATTTGTACGCCGACGGAGGCATCCAGCGCGACGCCCTCGAAAAGAAAATGCACGCGTTAGAGGACGCACGGGAAAAGCTGGCGGCGGAATTGTCGGAGGCGGAAAAAGAGGAAGCAGAAAAAGCATCCCGTGAAAAGGCGCTCCCGATTGCGCGGTCGTTTGCGGACGTGATTGAAAATGGAACACTTGAACAGGCGCGCCTTGTTATCTGCTCTTTGATTGAAAAAATAGAAGTGGACGACGAGGATATAAAAATCTATTGGAAATTTGAATAGACAAAAAGAAAGCCGAGTGATAAAATGTCGGCGGAAGTTTAACCCGGCTTCCCTCATAACAACATAGAGGCGGGAAAAGCCGCCAGCTTCCCCGCCTCGCTCCTTTCTTTTTATAGGATTGCGACTGTAACCCGTTATAGCGTCCTTATTTCAATAGGGATTCTTTAACGGGTTGCTATCACTCACACAAACCTCCACGTCTGACCGCGCTATTTCGCCAAATGCGCGGTCTTTTTTTGTTTTCCGCATAAATGCCCGTTTTCGCCTTTTAAGGGCTTAAACGGGCAAATACGGCGTCGTCAGTTGTTCATCCAGCGCTCCATGTCTTTTCTTATGAGCTCTTTTATATATCCCTGTTTGTTTGGCTGATGGTCGAGCCAACAGAGAATGTCTTCATCCGTCTTTTTGTTGAGCTTCAAATAGAGCCCGGTCGTCATTTTGGCGTCATATTTCGCGGTCGCCCGCTTCCTCGCTTCGCTTGTTTCTGTCATAGTGCACCCCCTTTAATCGTCAATCTCATGGAGTTCAACTTCGCCGCCCTCGAGCATTTCTACCCATCCGGCGTCCGCGTTTTTCCTGCAATCCTCGATATAGTCCGCCGCCGTGTAACCGTCGTGCTCCTCGATTGTGTCAATCGCGCTTGTTGCACCTGTCTTTTCATCCGTAAATTCTACCACGTATTTTTTCATGTCTTTTCTCCTTTCCCCCGTTCCGCCGTTAGGTCAGCGTGTTTTTTATAATCCTACGCTTGCCATTACCTTTGCAAGTTCCTCGTCGATCCCCTCTGCGATCAGCTCGTTTGTTCTTTCTCTTTTGATGGCTCTCTCTGCTCTCTTGATGTGTGTCCGGATGATTTCTTCTTCTGCTATCGCGTTTACCATTTCCGTTGTGATGATGACCTTCTTCATGTTTTGCTCCTTTCGTGCTCGGTTGTTTCTTCCTTATGATGTAAGTATATACCTATCGCAAGGAAATGTCAACCCCTATTCTAAATTTTTTTTGAAAAATTTTTTAGACAACAAAAAAGAGCGCCACGAACGCAAGTTAATGCGCGCGTGACGCCCCGAGGGGAAAGGAAAAAACATGAAAAAATCATGTTTTATTCGATTGTTGCAGAGATGGCGCTCGTTCCGTTTTCGGTGTTCTGTATCGCCATCTGCCGGACGATCATGCCACCGCTCGGAAGCGGATCGCCGATCCTGCTCTTTGTGACAACGGCGGTTAGTGTGTTGCCGTCGCTATTTGAGATATTATCAAAGCCGATATGCACCACGCCGGAAGCATCCACAGAGTAAAGGTTTTTCGACACGCGGAGCCCGTTGACGTACACCTCGACTATATCGTTTGAATCGTATGTATAGCCCGTGATCGTGTTAAGGTCGAGCGTTGTTATATCCTGCGTCCTGCCCGTGATCGTCTTTTCATATTGCTCGATTGTGGTGTTCACTTGCAGCTGACTTGTGAGCGTTGCAAACCACGATTCAAACGATGCGTAAAACTCCGCATACGCGGTCTGCCACTGTGTAAAGAGTGCGCTTGTATCCACCTGTGTTATTAGTCCAGTTACCCATCCGCAAACGTCAGTATTCGCGCGCGCGTCGGTGATGTTGCTCTGGGAGATGACCGTCGCTCCTTTGCCGACATAAACATACGCAAGGCATATCTCATAAGCGGAAGCATCCCGCGTCATGGTAGGCTTTGCAGGATTCGCCGCTGGCGTTCCGTCCTTTGCCACGATCTCGATTAAGCGGTTTGTATAATCACACCGCGCCACGATTGCCGTATATCTGTTAAGGGTGGATGATGCCGCGCTGATCGCGATCGTCATTTGTGCGTCCAGCTCCGCCCATTTACATTCGATGATGCACCGCCCCGGTTTGACGGCGACATTCATGCCTCCGCCCGCGATCACCTGTAAGCCGTCGCCAATGTCGGCGTAAACGCCATTTGATACAAGCCCCTTGAAATAAGCGCTGATCGTGTCCGCACTGTATAGGCGGTCGCCGTTCTCTGAATTAAAAAAGCCATAACTAAGAGCCATTTATAAAGTCCTCCAATCTTCAAAAGTTCCGCTTGTCTGCTTCCCGTTTTCGTCCTCTGAATATATCACTTCCGCAAGTCGTGACGCCGCGCTAATGCCGAATCCCGCATCGACTTCCACAACGTCGCCGAGCGAATAATCAACGCCGAGCTGATACGGTATCTCGAGGTTAATCTCGGCGGAAAACTCCTCACTGACCGCGTGATTTTCAAGTTCGGTTTGCCCGTACTGTTTGAGCATTTTTTCGTATGTGGCAAGGGTGATGATTTCCCCGTTGCTCGATACGCCGGAGCCGTCCACGTATGCTTCAAAGCGATTGATCCCGGTCGCGGTTCCGACTTCCGCCGTCCTTTGCGCCGTTCCTTCACCTTCTCCGCCGACAAGCGCCGCGTTTCTATACGTGGAATAGTCCACCTTGTAATCACACGAAATGAGGTTGTCAAAGTCGCGTGAGAAGATAACAGGCGGAACCGTGCTTTGTGAGCGCGTCCGGTTTGTGCTGGCGTATAGCTCGAGCACATAGTCACCGCTATCGAAGACTATATCCCATCCGAAGCCGTATTCCTGCGCGACCGATGCGATCCAATCCGCGAGATTTTCCCCGAACACTTGAAAGGTTCCGGTTGCCGTGATCGCTCCGGTCGGCGTTGCTATCCGAAAGTGAGGGAGCGCCCGCTTTCCGGTCGGCGTATTGTTTGCCGCAACGCCCGTTACAACAAGGTCAACGCGTGCGTTTTCGTAATTCTCCTGCGCCCATATCACGCGCTGAGAGAGGATCCCTTTCAGCCCGGTTCCGCTGGCGTGTAAAATATAACCATCCTCGGCGTCGTAAGTGATTTGCACCTTTCGGATAATCATGCACGATGTAAAGCGCGATCCGGCTCTGTCTTCGTCCCGGCAAAGTATGCGCCCTTCTCGGAGCAAATCGACGTTTTCATCCGTACATGCCGCGTAAACGTCAAATTCAGAAAGTCCGGAGAATTGCACCGCCCATACGATTGAATTGTAATTATCCAGCACTCCCACAACGGAGGCGTCATCTATAACCCATAGCATAATCTAAACCCCCGTGAAGTGTCCTTCGACTATAACCGTCGTGTCGATATTTGCCGCACCGCTCGATGCGTCCACCACAAGCGCACACTCGCCCGGCCTAAGCTGGAAGAATACACTATCCGCCGACATATAACCGACAACGCTCGATGTGACGCCGTTATGCGTCAGAGTGATGCTTTTCTGTTTTTCCCGCGTGTTAATCGTTACCGTGTCGCCAGCGGAAAGCGTGAGCGTCAGAGATATTTTTTCGCCCGTGTCTGCATAAGTGATCGACGGGTTCGTGACCGCCCCGCGTGCGTGCATCTCGATGATTGCGCCCGTTTCGACTTCGCCGTTATTTATAGCGATTTCCTCCTGTACTGTGTGCAATTCAGAAAAGGCTTCTCCGGTCGAATCAATCGAAAACGGAAACTCGAAAAGGTTTTCCACGTATGAAAAGTTTGTGATCGCGTTCTCCGAGTTGACAAGGTACGGATTCGAACAGATAACCGTCACCTGCGCGATCTGTTTTTGTGCGAACATATCGACGGTGACATTTTGGACATGCCCCTCTGTGTAAACGTCGCGTGTTTCCGTGATATGTCGCATTTTAACGTATCGCTTCGGGGAGAAAAACCTGTAAAGCGTGAGCCTGTTTTCTTCCGCAGGATAGTTAATCGCAATCGTGAGTGTGATCGTCCGGTTTTCCAGCCGGGATGAATTAAAGATTGATCCATCCGTACCCGCCCCCGCGGTCGTGCAAATCACCGCGTCGGGCGGATCGAATCCGTCGGTGCTAACTATGTCATAGTTGATATTATGCGTGAGCTCCATCCGGTCATGGTATTCATTTTCCAAAATTAAAGTAAACATGCCTTTGCTCCTTTAAGTCAGCGCCTTTACAAGCTCTACCTGTTGCCTCCGCGCCCGGAAAGTTTCAAGCGCCGTTAGTGGCTTCGGTGAGTTGTTATTTTGAACGAGGTTATAATTATTCGTGACGGTGTCGCCGAAAGCAGAGGATCCGCTCTTTCCTGCGCCTTCGGTCGCCTTGACAATGGATGATGTGGCGCTCTTTGCCGCCTTATCCGCTTTCTTTGCGGTTGTTTTTAATCCGCTGATAACAGTATTCCCGGCTTTCTTTCCTGCGCCTTCGGTCGCCTTCTTCGTTCCGGTTGTTTTAAGCTCTTTTTCAAACGTCGATACCATGCTTTTGACAAAGGTTTTGATCTCTTTTGACATGTAGCTTGTATCTTTCGTCAGACCGGAGAGGAAGGCTTTCATCGTGTCCGTTCCGAGCTTTTCGAGTTCGTCCGGAAGTTTCTTAAACGCCGCTTTTAGCTCCTTGTCGTATGCCTTTTCTGTTGCTTTGATGTCCTTCTTGTATGTCTTTTCTGCGAGCTTCTCGGAAACCGCCATCTTTTCATCATACGCGTTGCTATATGCTTTTAATTCCTTATCGCTCATAGAAAGCAGACGGTCGATGAAGGCTTCGCCCTCTTTCATATCCAGCCCGGCGATCTCGTCAAACAGGCCGGATGATACTTTGTTTTTGATTGTCTGCAATTTCTTCGCGTATTGCTTTATGCTCTTTGTCTGCTCCGTAATGTCGTTAATCGTCATAACGCCAGCGCCGGATATATCAAAGAGTGTGCTCGCGGTTTTCAGCTTTGTTGCAAGGGCTTCCTGCTTCTCGAGAAGGTTGTTATATTCCTTTTCGTATTTGTCCGCGATTCCGCTGATTGTGTTCTGCACAAGTGCGGATGCCTTTTGCTGATATTCGTTGAGCGCGGTCTGATACTCGGAAAGCATCTTCGAGCTGGCGGTCTGATATGCCGTTTTCGCTTTGTTCTGTGCTTCAATCTGCTTATCATATTGCTTTTTCAGCGCGTCGCTCTGCGCTTTCAGCTTCTTCTTGGTTTTTTCGTCGTCCGTCGCATCTATCTTCTTTTGGAGCGCCGATTGCTTTTTCGACAATGTATTTTGGAGCTTGGAAATTGTCGCGTCAAACTCTTTTATTTTCTGCTCGTTTTGGTACTGAATTTTATTGAGCATGAACGTGGACTTTTCCGAAAGCGCATCTGTATATGCTTTCGCCGCGCTTTCGCCTACTTCCGCAAAGTTTCCGCCCTTGTCGCCGAGTGCAATCTTTAACGCCGCGCCGATGGTTTTCTTCACGGTCGAGGTTAAATCCTGCGTCATGCTGGCGATACCATTTATAAAGCCCTTCACAAAGTTTACACCGGACTTAAACGTGATCTTGGATGGTGAGTGTTCGTCCTGTCCTTTTTTAAGCGCTTTAACCGCGGTCTGCGCGATTTCGTAGGCTTTCTTGTAAACAAGGCTTTCCTTGTCGCCGAGAGCATTTACAAAGCCCATGATGAAGTTGACGCCGCTATCGTATGTAGCCTTTGACGGGGAATGTTCCTGCAAAACTTCATTCAGTGAATTGATTGTCATTTCGCCGATGTTTGCAGAATCTTTTTTGATCTCGTTCAGCGATTGCTCGTCGGTGATTCCTTTGTGATACCCCGCAAGAGATTGCTTTCCGCTCTTTTCATATTCCTTCTCGGTCAGCTCTGCCAGCTTCCGGGCGTTCTCGAGGTCGTCCTTTGTTAAGGTCGTGTTGCCTTCTTCGATGGCGCGCTTCATCTGCTCATACTTGTCGCGGTACGCTTCCGCCTGTATCTGCAATTCGTCGGCGGTTGCGTTGCTATGATCTTTCAGCGCATTTTCGGTACGGAGCAAAGCCTCTTCGATTTTTTCTTGATCGCCCGCTATGATTGCCGATGATAAGCCCTCATAGTTTTTGATTGTCTGATTGTAGCCTTGGTATGCGTCGGAGGCGTTCTTTAATGACGCACGCGTTTCTGTTACGGCCTGTTGAAGTGCGGTATAAGTGTCGATAACTCCGCGATGCGCCTCTTGGTATTCAGTCGCCGCGCTGATGCCTTCCGTGTTCATTATCCGGTCAGTTTCCGCCATGATCGCATTGTATTCGCCCTGCATGGACTGAGCGCGCGCCAGAGTATCATTAAAATCATTCTGCGCCTTGGCGTACTGTTCCGCGGCCTCTGCGCGCTTTGCGTATGCCTCCGTATAGGCGGCCTCATTTGCCGAGAGAATAGCCTCCGCGCGCTTGCTTTCAATCAGTTCGTCGATTGATTTCTTTTCTTCCTTGTAGTTCTTTATAACGCCGTCGGTCATCTCCAATTCGGTGCCGAGCGCGTTGTTCAGCTCGTTGATGATGAAGGCGACGCGTTCCTCATATCCGGTCTTGACTTTGCCGTTAGCGTCAACAAGGGAATCCAGCTCGCCTTTCAATTCCTCATAGCGCCTATATTCACCGTTGACGGCTTCCATGCTTTCCTGTCTTGCCGCCTCTAAGTCCTCATAAGCCTTCGCCATCTCTGCGGACTTTTGAATGTTCTCCTCCTGCTCGGCGGTGAGGACTTTGATTGCCTGTTCTTCCTCGGAGAAAATCGAAATGAGGGAAGCCGTCACCGCAACGACCGCGGCGATACCTAAAACGATCGCACCGCCCGGCGAAATGAGCTTTGCAAAAAGTCCGCCCGCGGTTTCCGCTGCGGTCATGGCTGATTCGCCCGCTTTGATCGCCGCCGCGAACGTCTTGAAAACAGTGATCGCACCGTTGATCGCGTTAGCCCATTGTGAAACCTTCTTCACCGCCCATATTGTGAGCATGACTTTTGCGACGCTCTTTAGCGTTTCGAGGATAACGTCTGCATTTTTAATAATCCATGTGAAAAAGTCCAGCACCTTCTCCGCAAACTCTCCGACCTTATCGCCCACGGCGTCCCAATCGACGCCATCCAGCGCCTCTGATACACGCTCGATACCTCCGCGCATACTACCGGAAGCACGCTCGAATAGCTTTATCATAATGCCTTCGACTTTGGACTTTAGGAGCGTTAATTGCCCAGACACGTTATCCGTCATCGTGTCCGCCATCTCCTGCGCCGCGCCCGTGCTGTCGTTGATCGCGGTCGTCAGTTTTCCAAAATCTTCATCGGATGCGTTGACAATCGCCATAAGCCCGGAAAGCCCACGCGCGCCCGCAAGCTGAGCCGCCGCCTGTGCCTTTAGTGCGCCTTCTGCGCCGAAAGCCCGCTCCCGGAGCTCTGCCGCCTTTTTATTGTATTCCTTTTGTGTGAGGGATCCCTGTTCGAGGCTATCATCGAGAATTGTTAATTCCTTGTCATAGTCCTGCGCGGACATTTTGAGCTGACCGAATCCTTTGCGCATGTCCTGCATGATCTCGGAAAGGCTCTTCATGTTGCCTTCGCCATCTTCGAGGGAAAGGCCGAGCGTTCCCATGGCTTTTGCCATGGTGTCCGTCGGATTCGCCATGTTGGTTAGCAGAGTACGGAGCGCGGTTCCGGCATTTGAGCTTTTCACTCCGGCATTAGCCATAAGTCCGAGCGCGGTCGCCACGTCCTCCACCTTATAGCCCATGGATCCGGCAAGTGGCGCCACGTACTTAAACGATTCGCCCATCATGCTAACATTTGTATTAGCATTAGAAGCCGCCGCCGCCATAACGTCCGCAAGCCTTCCGGCGTCGCTCGCTTTCATTCCGAACGCGGTCAGAGCGTCGGTCACAATGTCGGAAGTGGTGGCTAAATCTTCACCCGATGCGGCGGCAAGGTTCATTATGCCCTCGATGCCGTCCAGCATGTCCTCGGTTTTCCATCCGGCCATCGCCATATACTGAAAAGCCTGTGAAGCCTCGGAAGCGGAGAATACGGTCTTTTCGCCCATCTCCTTTGCCTTGTCGGTGAGCGCTTGCATCTGCTCCGCGTCCGCGCCGGAAATAGCCTTCACCTTGGACATGGAGGCTTCAAATTCGATTCCGGTTTTCACCGCCTCGGTTGCTAAGTCCTTCAAAGCGCTGATTGCATATCGTACGCCGGACGCCACAAAGTCAGCGAGGACGCCCTTTGCGACGGTGTAGCCGTCGGACATTTTCTTTGATGCCGCCGCCGCTTCGCCTGTTTCGTCCGCAAAAGCGCCTGTCTTATTTTTGCAATCGGTGAGCTCGCTTTCGTACTCTTTCAGCTCTTTTTCAGTTCTTGCAACCTGTGTTTCGTACTGATTGAGGCGCATTTTTGCGCGGTCTGCTTCCGCGCTATTTTCTCCAAAAACCTTTTTTGTTTTCTCCCATTCTTCGTTGGCGAGGTCAACCTGTTTTCTCTGCGCCTCTAAAATCTTATTCAGTTGTTTGACCTTTTCCTCGAGCCCCTTTTCAGACTTCGACCAATTGTCGAGGCTCGCGGTTGATTTGTTAAATTCGGACGTGGCAAGCCGAATCGACCGTTGTGCCGCTTGCATCCCGGCTTTTAAGCTCGATATATCCGCCCGAAACTTTACTGTCGTATCGCTTGCCATTCTTCGTCACTCCTTAAAACCAATCATCCCCCGCCGGGCGCATAATAACCCGGTCGGGATCGTTTAATTCTTCCGTCTTTATCTGTACGCGCCGCACGTCGGCATATAGCCGGATAACGTCACGGAATGATCGCCGCTCCAATTCATACGGCGAAAGCGCGTTATATTCTTTGCATAGCTGATGTAAAATCAGAAATAATGTTTCGTGAAGCGGGGAATCGTCATCTATTCCCCCGTCGCTTTTGGGCTCTGCGGGATCGTCAGAATCTCCGCGAAGCTATCGCGCAAAATTGACACGATGACCGGAACGAGTTCTTTCAGCTTGACGCGGTTCCACTCTTCATCCGTGATCGTCGGGAAGCACTCGGAGAGAATGTTTGTAACGTCATTCCATGCCTCGCCCACGGTTTTCAAAATCCGCGCCGTGTTGTCCATCTCGTCAACCTTAAAAAGCCGCATGAGATTGCGGACGGTTCCAAACATAATATCGACCGATTCCGCATAGCACTCCTTTGCGACTTCTCCGTTTTTGTCATAGACATTCAGTGTGATTTTCATTTTTCCTTTCTCCTTTCGTTTTGGAAATGCGCCACGGGCAAACCGCCCGCGACGCACTCGTTTTAATTAAGCCTGTGAAGGTGTAACAGTGACCGCGCATGTTGCGGTATAGTCGCGGCTTCCGACTGTGATCTTTGCCGTGATGGTTGCGTTACCTTCCGCAAGAGCGGAGATGGTTCCGCCGTCCACGGTTGCCACGGTTTCCGCTGAGGAAGTCCATGTTACTACCGCGCTATTCGGCACGGCGGTAGCGATGACGGTCGCCTCGTTGCCAGCCTCGATTGTCAGCGCGGAAGCTGACAGAGAAATGCTCGGTGTTTCACTCTTGGGCTGAACGGTATCCGGTGTCTGGACACTATCGAAGAATGTGTCAGTGTCGGCGAGGTCAAGCCCTGTGTTGACGGTGCAACCGCTCGCGGGCTTTCCGGTCTTGGTAAACTTATGTGTAGTCTTGATTCCGGTGAAAGTAAGCTCCTGTCCGTTTGCGTCTGTTCCGTCGTTCTTTGTGCTGGATGTTTCGTCAGCCTTAGAGAAGCGGCCTTTCAGACGCCATACATAGATTTCTTCGCCCGCGGTGTTCTCGGTAATATAACCGAGCGCGAAATACTTCGGGGTGCGCTCCTGCTCGACATACATTCCGGTTGTCGGATCGTAATACTCGCCGTAAATGTCCGCCTGTACGTCCAGCGGGATCGCGGATGTATTCAGCGTGATTGTTTCGGAACCGTCAGATGTGACGATACATGCCGGGATATTGTTATAATAGTGAGCTTCCTCGGAGCTATTTGCCGCCTTTGTGACGGTTGCAAGTCCTGCCAGCTCCTTGACTGTGCCGTAAGAGAGATTTGCGCTTGTGTCCTCGATCAGCTCTGCATACACAAGCCCTTTTGCCCCTCTAAATTCTACAATCTGATTAGGCATTGTCTTTTCCTCCTTTTGTTTTGTTATCGGCTTTTTTAGCCGTTTTTACTATGTGGCGTACAATTTGCCACGTTTCGATTTACAAGCCCGCATTTCGCGTCTGAGCGCGGTCAGACTTCGAGATAAAAGCACTCGAGCCCTCTTCCGATGTGCGTTTCTTCGTCACTATCCGCATCGAAGCCCTTGGACGGTACGATCCATCCGGCCGCTTTTAATGCCGTGCGAATTTCCGCAATCAGTGAATAGACCTTGGACGCGGCGCTCGAATACACGTACACGTTAAAACTCCAATCCGTGCCATAGTCCGAATCGTCATAATACGAATGGTCGGGCGAATTGTTGTTCCAATATGTGATAAGCGTTTCCGGATATGCCGCCTTGTCGCTCATGCTTCCTTGTCGATAAACCGGATAACCGAACGAATCAAGTATTTGTAAAAGTGCGTCCTCCATGCTTTCCTCCGTCATTTTCCGCTTTCTAATTCTGCGAGTGCGGCTTCTAAATCTGCTTTGATCTGTTTCTTGATCCGTTGCTCATACGCCCGCGATGATCGCTTATCGCTATATATCGCGGCAAGAGCACGGTCGGGCGACATTTTCGGCGTGCCCGTGATAAGCCATCCCCCGGCGCCTTCTACGGTTTTATCAAAGCCGAGCGGCATTTCACCGACGGAACCGCCCCATTTGACGTGCACATCTTTAACGACCGATTTCTTTGTTTCCCCGTGGGAGTATTTACCCTTGGCGGGGAGGTTCGGATTCTCGATCGCTTTCAGCGTGTCCGCCTGTACGGTCGCACCTGCTTTCTCCATAGCTCCCCCGATGATCTTCTCGAGGTCGCCCTGCAACTCGTTGATCCGCTCGGTCAGTTCTTCCAGCCCGTTAAAATCAATCGAGAGCTTGCGCTTCCGGGCGTATTTGTTGCCCCTCGTTCCGTGTGTGTGATGTCCGCGTAAATTAGCCATTTAGGGTTTTCCTCCGACTAACTTCACTTTGAAATTCATGTACTGATGCCGGACGTTGATGTCTTCCGGTCGTGATATAACCTCGAATATTTCGCCCGTGTCGCACATGTAGATGCGACAATCGCTTTTAATGTCCGGGTTGTACCATGTCCGAATTGTGCCCGTATCGAAAACGGTATAAACTCCGTTTGAAATGCTTTCTGTTCCTCCGTAAGTCCGAAAGGATCCAAAAAACACATCTTCTATCTTGTCGGGATCCGGAAACGTCTTTTGCGGTACGCCCTTAACCCGCGTATAGGTCGGCGTGAGTAGTTTCATCGCCGCCTCGAAAGGGCTTTGCACTTGGAATCTTCTTCCCATGCTTTACCTCCTCAATGCGAGTTGTGCCGCGCGTTGCATGAAATACGGTGAGAGCTTTCCGCCCTCTCCTCCGTAATTCCATAGGTCAGCGACGCCACGGGCGACGATGCCAGACGTTATTTTGTCAGCTGGCACTCCCGCCCCGATAAGGTAGGAAACCGCCTCGTCAAAATAAACCTGTAGTGTCGCGTCGTGATATGTGCCCGTAATTCCGAGCGCGTTCTTAACTTCTGCGAGTGTTGCCGTCATGCCCGCGCGCCTCCTTTGTTATTTCTTCTTTCGCTTCGTGCCCCGCTCCGCTGGCGCCTTCTTTTCCGGCGCTGGCTTCTCTGCTTCCGGTGCTTTCTGCACCTTGGCTTTTTCTGCCAGCTTGCGACGGTCTGCGAGTATTTCTTTTGCGCGGTCGTCGGTAAAATCTACCGTTGATCCGGCTTTGTAATCTTCGCCCGTCACCTTGTCGCGGAACGGTTTCTTTATTGTCAGCTTCATCGTGAGCACCTCCGCTTTACAGTCCGACCTTGCTAATTGTGATCGCGCCTGTCGCCAGCACCGCTTTATACAGTGTATTTCCATCTGCCTTGACGGTTCCGGTCGGTGTAACCTTCGCGCCGTCGATTGTGAAGCCCTCATAATCGAACGCCGGGATGAAATACAGAGTACAAGCGGAAACGCTTGATGCGGTCGCGTCGATGTCGCAAACGCGAACAGGCTCTGTTGCAATCAGAGGAGCGGATCCGCTCTTGATCTGAAATGCGCCGTCGATGGTGTCAGCGTTGAGCTTTGCCAGCGTGGAATTGTTTGTAGTGTCCTGTTTCAAGATGAGCGCGTACAGAGTGATAAGGTCTGTCGCGGTAACAGGAACGATTCTATCTGTGTTAATCATTGTGATTTCCTCCTTGTTTTATTCTTAGCCTTCCGGGAGAATTGCCGCCCATTTGCCTTCCGCGTTCACGGTGAGCACCTTTCCGGCGTCTGTTCCGCTAACCGCGGGGAGCTCTGTCGGTGCGTCTGCCTTCGCCCACTTTCCCGATACAACGGTCAGAATGTCGCCGTTGTCGTCGGTTGTCACGGTCGGAAGGGTTGAGCCAGCGCCCGCGCAAACGGTTGCAATCGCCGCGATAACGTCCGCGTTCTGCGACATGTTCGCCACGTCGTCAGCACTTCCGCCGAGCGCCTTATATACCTCTTTCAAAGCATCTACTAAGAGCATATAGAGCACCCCCTTTACGCCTTGATGATCTTATAGAATCCGTTCGGGTTGAGCACCTTGCCGTCAACAACAACAAGCGCCTTATCAACCCATTCGTTGCTTTCCTCGTCGAAATACTTGCGCATCATGAATCCAAAGTTCTCGTTGATGGCGTACTCCTCGGGCTGCCAGAAAAGGCCGATCACGTCGCCGGATGACGCCTCGTCAAAGTCAGCGATGATATCCGGCTCGACAAGGGAGATATTTCTGCCAAAGAAACGACCGTTAGGATTGATCGCGTCGCCGTCATTTACCTCGAGGCCTGTCGCCTGTCGGAAAATCGGGTTGTTGTTCGCGTCTGCCATTGTTTCGAGGTAAGCGTCAACAGTGGAAACCGGGAAGATAAACTCACCGCTTCTATAACCGAGCGGGAGCTTCGCAAAGAAGTTTTTGCGCCATGCCGCCCAATTGTTGATCTGTGCCGCGGTCATTGTGATCGTGTTTGTTACGCGCGGATCGTTAAGGATTCCGAGCATGGTTCCGTTACCGGAGCCGTTCACGATGCCATAGTCCATCGCCTCGAGATATGCCATAACGATAACGTCTGTGATCTCTGCCTCGAACGCTTCAATCGTGAGAAGCTGGGAGAGGAAGGTCTGCGCGATCCGAATCTCTGCGGTGTGATAACCGAACATGATCTTGCCGAGCGCGTCGGTTTTCTGACGCGGTGATACGGCGCTTTCATTGATCCACTTAAAGGACGCTCTGAGCGCGCCGATGGGATATTCTACACCACCGCGAACGGAAATCTTGCGAACCTTAGAATACAGGTTGCCATAGCGCTTCCGCACGGTGTTGATAACGCGGTTTACGATTGTAAACGGGATCGCTACCTTTGTATCGGTTGTGCTGATCGCGTCGCCCGCTCTGAGTTCCTTCGGAACCTCTTTGCCTTCGGTCTGCATGAAGCGCATGAACGCCCGGCGGTATTCCATGGTTGATGTGTAGTCCTCCGCGTCGCGCTTTTCCGGTACTTTTGCACCTTCAAAACTTGTCACAGAAACAGGGTTGCGGAGCTCTGCGGAAGCCGGAACCTGCGCGCGGTTTTCCTGCGCCTGTTTCTCCTCTGCTTCGATCTCTGCCAGCTCGTCGCGTGTTTCTTCGATTTCAGCGTTAATGTCAACGAGTTCCTCAGTCAGTGAACGCACCTCTGCGGCGTCAGTGGAAGCCGTGCATCTTGCGTCAAGCGTCTGCTTCTTTGCCATGAGGCGAGCGAGGCGCTTTTCGAGAATCTTCTTTCTCATTTTGTTTTTCCTCCTTAGTAATTTTTGCGGAAATTGTATTTTGCTTTTGCGAGTTCTAAGCTCGCGTCGTCACTGTCCAGCGACTTTTTCGCCCTGTATTCCTCGCGGGCGCTCTCCAGCTCCGCACGGGCACTGTCCAGCGCCTCATCGCTTCGGGCGTATATTCCTGCGGCACTATATGCCGGGAAAGTCACGGCTGACACCTCCACGACGGTGGAGATGGATTTTATTCGCCTTGTTGGGTGCTCTGTATCGAGCCCTTCCCACTCTTGATCGCGTACGGCAAACATAAAGGACATGCCCGTAATGTCGCCACGCTCTACCGCGCTATAAAGGGCGCGTGCTTCCGCGTTGTTCTCTGTGTCGAGATAGACTCGAATCAAAAGACCTTCACTGTCAACAGTGAGCGTCATCGTGCTATTGCCGTTATTCCGGCGCGACCGTGCAAGCGGTATCTTTGACAAATCGTGATTCACTAAAAATCGCACGTCGGTTAAATCCGCCATATCGAGCGCACCGGATTCGATCACTTCGTCGAAGTCGCCTAAATTCGTTCGCGAGTTGTAAACAATCGGACGACCGACGAGCACATGCCCGCGCTCTGTTTCCTCGGCGCGAATATCAAACAGGAACGCGCGCCGTTCAAGTTCCTTTTTCATCTCTGTTTCCTCCAAACAAAAAGCCCGTGTCCAAAGCGGTTGAACGCTTCTTTCACAGGCTCACAGGCTCACATTTATTAGTTTTTTACATTGTTTGCATTTCAGTTGTATTCCAGACGCGACCGCGCCCGCGGAATACATAAACAACTTCTGCCCGCAATTCGGGCATAGATACCACGAATATGTCGTCATAGGCTCACCACTTATGATTCCAGCCATTCGAGCGTCAGTGTGAAGCCTTCGCCCGGCGCGACTGTTTTAGGCGTGTCAAGCAGATGCTTCACAAGCAAACAGTCTTTTTTGATATGCGTATATGTATTGCCCTGCGTCGTGGTGATCTCCTTCACGATTCCTACTTCGGAAATGGCGATCGTGTCGCCCGTGTTGTTTAACCCTGTTATGGTGATAACAGTTGAGATTTCTCCGTTTGTGGCGGACGTATTCACGGTAACGCTATAATTTGACATGTCATCCGTTACGTCGCTACCTAAAGCAAAATCGGAAGCAGTCGGCTCCTGTGCCCCGTTGCCTATAATCGCGGATAATTTCGCGCGCGGATTCCAATTCGCCACAACGTCCGCGGAGTTTCCGCCTTGATCCGTTGTATGTGGGTTGATAAGGAGGCTTGAGCCGTTCGTATCTTTCAGCCCTATATCCTCATAGCTTTCCGTATCGTTCGACCATGCGAACGTCAAGCCAGCCATGCCAGCCATTAGATTCCAATAGTTGTTGAGTATCATTTTGTGACCTCCTTTTATAAGCAAAACGCGGGAGCGATGCCATATAACGTCTTCTTTTCTGATGTGTAATATTGACCTGTCGAGGATATTCTATAAAATCTCTCCCATGTTTCTTTTGTTCTCGTCCAATAACTACATCCTATATAACCCGTGTATGCCGGGAGCTTTGTCCTTTTTTTCAAAATCTCCTCAACCGTTCCCGCTTTGAAATAACTATATTGATAACCGTCATCGCCGATGGTCGGCCCGGCTATTTCATTTATAGACAAGAGTGAAACGTAGTCATCTACGCGGGAGGTGGGGCTGCCCTTTTTTACCATTTTTACAATTTCCCGCATTTTTGACGGGATTGACTGATAATACACCTTGTTGCACCATTCTCTCCTTGGTATGGTTGCCCAATCGCGATCATATCCGGAAGTATCCAGATACCCTTTTTCCGTGTTTTGCTGATCGCTTATTTCGTACACATCGCCGGAGCTAAGAACATTCTTTTGATTTATCGAAACAAGCGCCTTTCGCTTATCGTTTATAGGCGTTGTGAGGTCGTCGTGCTCAAAGTCAATAATCATCATTTCGACTGTCTGCGCCCTGTGACTTTCGCCGACATAAACCGCCTCCATCGCGGCAAGGTCAACGGAGCGACAATCGCCAATGCTCCACACACTTTTTATTTCGTCAATCGTCAGCTTTCCGTCATAATAGCCATTTACCATAGCGACGATTTTATCGTCTGTTCCTGTCGCCCACGGAACGAGCGCGGGCTTCCCGCCTCCTCCGCCTCCGCTTCCTGCAAAAACACTGTCAAACATATTTTTGCAAGGCTTTCCTGTTTTTCGCCGGAGCAAAACGTCGTAAAAGTCCATTTAAGCGTCACCCCCGACCTTCGCCCATGTCGAGCCGTTGAAATAATAAAAATCACCCGTATCGACTTCTAAGAAAAGCGAGTTAGCAAAAACGCCTTCGTCGGTCGGCTTTTCGTCGGTCGAAAGCCCTCTGTAATCTGTTCCGTTTCCGTTATTTGTGATAGCCATTTCTTAAACCTCCTGCTTTTCCTCGTCGACAATATCGACGTTTACTTTTGCATTTTTGCCTACTTGGTATTGCGACGAATTATCCACGTCGATCCAGTTAAGCGACATGTAGCGCTTGCCTTCCAGCTCCGGGAGCGGCGGAAGTCCTAACGCCTCGCGCTTTTCGTTTTCGTACATAGCGCCCGTTGGTGCGAGCATTTCCACCATTTCGAGCTTCTGCTTTACTGACAGGAAAATGAGTTCCATCGGATAGAGAACGATTTTATTCCCGAACGCCCGCTCGCGCGTGGTAAACATTTTCTTTGTGATCGCCTGTGAGATTGCGATTATAAACGGCTCGAGCGTCTTTTGATAAAACGCTTCGTATTGTTCCTTGTTGTAATCGCCCGTCAGAATACAGAGCGGAACGCCAAAGTGTCGGAGTATCTTTTCATCGACGAATTTCAGCGTCGGTTCATCCACAAGTGCGATCTTCCGTTCCAACGGCGTGAATGTCGATTTGAGGTCAATCCCGAGGAATCCGCTTTCGTTGTTTTCGAGCCTTCGCTCCATCTCCTTTATGTTCGCTTCGATGGTTCCGTCGTCGATCTGTGTCTGATACTGTACGACGCCATTCACGGCGTATGAGGCTTTCATCGCCTTTGCCACGCCCTTTAGCAAGGTATCGTTGAGTTCAAGCGTCTTTAGGAGGGCTTCATGGTTCGGCTGCCCGAAAGCGTCACCGCCCATGTACTGATTGACTGAGTAATTGCACCTAACATGAATGATGTCGTCATACGGGAGCGTTGTCTGAAAGCCGTTGTGAAACCAAAATTGTACGAATAACCGCCCGCTTGCGTCCTCGATAAAATCGACCTGTGACGGGTTGATGGGATATAGCGCTTCGTATTTCCTGCGCTCCTCGCCCGTTCTTTCGTCAATCCACGTGTAATATGTCGGGATGATGAAAGCGTTATAATTCATAAGCAGGAGCCACGATAACCGCTCCAGAAATTCGCTCGTTGTCATGAGCGGATTCGGGTTGTTCAGAATATCTTGTACGTTTCCAGCGACCGGAACCGGATCGTTATTTTTGTATCTGACGTGCACGGGCTTTAGTTTCTTTAGTTCGTCAACGATACATTTAAGCGCCTGTTGCACAACGTCCGAGGCGTAAATGTTCGTTCCGAATTGTCCAAAAACCGGGAGATAACCGTCTAAAGTTTTAGCGAGCCTTCCGCTTTTCGGCGGTCGTCGGAATATCTTGTCAAAAAGCCCCATTCTATTTTCTCCTCTTTTCTGCGATCTTCTGAAAGTCGCTCCTGTATCGCCTAAATAATTCGTAAAGTGAAACGAGCGTTACCGCACCGTCGATCTTCTTTGCGTTCTCGGTTTTAACGACAAGCCCTTGTCTGAGGTCGTCCACCTTTAGACAGGCGTTTTTGAAGCACCATCTATCGACCGGATTTTCGTTGTAGTTGATTAGCTTCGCTTTGAGGTCTGCTTCTACGAGTAAACGCGCGTTGTTCAGCGTCTGCGCGTTCTGGAGTATCATCTCGACATCTTCGTATTGTTTCGACCATCCATAGTCCTCCATACGCCGGAGCCAATCTTTTGCAAATCGTTGATCGTAACCGCACTTATAAAGTGTGATGCCATGCTCTTTGCGGAGCTTATAAAACCAATCTGCGACGACTGTTAAATCTATGTCGTTTCCTTCGCATATCGTTATATATCCGGCCTTCGCCCATTCCTTATATTTCGCGCCCGCGTTGTGATCGTCGTTATCAACTTCGAGCTTCGTCTGCGGGATGAAATACTGAGTGACGATAAACCGCTCTTTTCTGCCCGGCAAAATGCAAAGCGCCTTTGCACAACAAAGGTCTGTTGTTTCTGCGAGGTCAACGTGCCCGAGGCAAAAGCACCCGCGCAAATCTTCGAGATCGTACGTTGCGGTGTATGTGTAGTCCTCGATATTCAGCCAGCTTTCGACCGCGTTCTGCTTCATGTTAAAATCTTTTGATAACACAAAGATGCGGTCTGCTTTGCTTTTCTTTGCGAGGTCGATCTGCTCCTCGAGATAGTCCCATTTTTTGATAACCCCGAGCGACGGGTTCGACTTCATCCAGCTATTTTTATTCGTGAATATTTCCGTTTCGGAATCCTGCGTATAAAGCCACGGGAGATAACGCGACGCGCTCACGCTGTCATCTTCGCCCTTGATGATCGCACGGGCGAGTTTTAGCTCCTTGTCGAGATAGCCGTCAACGACGAATCCCTCCGTCGTTATGATTATGAATTTCGGATTCTCCTTCGTGCTCTGTGACTGTTCAATCGACTTGGCGATGTCGTTTGTCGCCATTTCGTGAGCTTCGTCAAGGATAGCCCAATCTATATTCCGGCCTTCTTTGTTGCGCGTCCGGTCGGACAATTTGAATATCTTCGTATTTGTCGCTTTGTTCAGAATAAAGCGCTGATTTCGCTTTGTGTCGAGGTCGTCGGGATCGTAAAGCTGGCGCATGGTATTCATAGCGTCATAGACAATCGACGCTTGCGCGTCATCGTTTGAGGAGCAGACAATATCCGCGCCCTCGTTGCCTACGATAAACTCCGCATTTCCCATAGCTGAGCAGGTTTCTGACTTGCTATTTTTTCTCCCAATCATAAGAAGAGCCTTCTTAAAACGGTCAATTTCCCGCCCGTTTTTCCACTCGCGCGCCAGCTTGAAGGAATACAGGGCTTCAATAAATGCCTTTTGCCAAAGCATGAGCACCATCGGCTTTCCGTAAAATGGCGACTTGGTGAGGCGGATGCAATTCTCCATGAAGTCCATGCGGAGAAGCGCCGCGTCTGTGTTGTAGATGTATTCGTCGTTTTCGCGTATGTCCGAAACGAGATTGTCCAGCTCCATGCGGAGCTCCATCCCGGCGATGATCTCGCCAGCGTCAATCCGCTCTTTGTATTCAATCAGTGAGGAATTGTCCGCGCTCCACTTTGTCAAGTGTTTAGCTCCTTCCTTCCCTTCGCCCATGCCCTAAGCGGGCTTTCTACGCTCTTATCGTTTGCCGCATCTCCCGCAAGGCGTATGAGCAGTTTTAGGCTATTGTTGTACTGTTGCAGGAGCTCCTTATAAAGTCGCGATGCTGGCGTCGCTTTCTGCTTCGCCGGGTTCGCCGGGTTCACAGAGATAAACGGGAGTTTCTTTGTTTCGACAAGCTGATCCTCGACAAACACGATTTCATCAACAAGCCTTTCCGCCTTTGCTTCCGCTTCCGCTCCGCCGTGATCGCGTACGATCTTTAGGAGCTCCTCGCGCCGCGTCGTCATGTCGTCGGCGCCTTCGCAAAGACGCCACAGATTGAAACCTCGTTCGGCTGACCGGACGGGAAATAAACATTCACATCACCGCCGAGGAAAACGCCACACGTTCCGACGATCTTCTTTGCGCCGTTGTATTCGCAAATCGGGAAGGTCATGCGCGTTGCCGGGCGATACCCGGTTTTCAATGTGAAAATGCTCTGCCCGTTGGTGAGGCGGTTTCCCGGAATACGGATGAAAAACTCGAACGTGTCGCCGATGTTCGCCATGTGAAACTCCGTAGCAGAGCGCAAAACGTCGTTGATGCCCTGTGTATATTTCATCGAGTTGACGTTCTTCGTTTCGGAATACTCGATATTGTTCTTTGATTTGTCGGGATTCAGATTGTACGGCATGCCGTTTTCCTCCTTCGTCTGCTATATGTCCAGCGCTAAAATGCGATTTTTTGCGTTTTAATCCTTGTTTTTGCGTGATTTTTCGCAATTTTGAAAGTCAAAAAGTTGATTT
>JBGVFW010000188.1:0-5564 GCA_045121315.1 Eubacteriales bacterium | reverse complement strand
ATGACCTAGGTGTTCGCTTCCTCACTCTCGGGTGGGGCGGAAGCGATATTATTGGCGGCTCACACGATACGGACTCTCCGCTTACCGATTTCGGCAGGGAAGTTATAAGGGAGTGCGCGCGCCTCGGCATTATTGTTGACGTTTCACACGCTTCACGTGCAGTGACGGCGGAATGTCTTGATTTTGCAAAGGAACATGGCTCTGCGATCATGGCTACGCACTCAAATTCGTATTATGTAAACCCGCACACTCGAAACCTTACGGACGAAGAGGCAAAAAAAATCGCCGCTTGCGGCGGCGTTATTGGAATAAGCATGGCACCCGAACATTTGAGCGCGTCGGGAAAAGCCGATGTTTACGATATTATAAAGCATATTTCACATTATTTTGATATCGGCGTTGGTTCGAGCGTTTGCCTTGGCGGTGACCTCGACGGTATTTCCTCGAAACCCGAGGGGATTGAAGGCATTGCGGATATTCCGAAGATAGCCGAAGAGATGAGGGCGGCGGGATTTTCCGAGGAGGACACGGAAAATGTGTTTTGGAAAAACGCGGCAAGGTTTGTGCAGAGGGCATTGTGAATTTATGTATGAAAACGCACCTTTCTCCATAAGAAAGGTGCGCCAAAGAATTTCCGTAAAATTTAAATGGAATATATCCGATTTTGGCTGCTTTCAACGGCTAATATCGGCTTTTTTGAGGAAAGTTCTTTTGCCTATTTTTCTTTCAAGAAAAGTAGGTTATTCGGCGGATTTCTGTTTGAACGTTGCGCAGACTGTGTCTGTGCAGGACGTTGCGTAGCTGGGACCTACGTTGATCGTTTCGGCTGTGCAAGTAGATTCGCCGTCATGGTAAACGCAGTTGGAAACGTCGCAAACGATGCCGTCATTGCATCTGCAAGTGTTCTTGTCGTCTTTATTATTGTTCATTTTGAAAAACTCCTTTCTGTGAGTTCATATATATTTTGTACCTTGTGCACGGTTTTATTCGCACTGGAAAATCATTTATTTGGAAATTTTGAAAAAATCGAGGAGGTGAGCCATGTCGCTTTTTGTTATTGGAGATACGCATCTTTCACTTTCGTGTGAAAAACCGATGGATATATTCGGCGCACGATGGAGAGGATATACCGAACGCCTTGAAGCGGAATGGAAAAGCGTTGTTAAAGAGGAGGACACCGTTGTTGTGGCGGGAGATATTTCTTGGGCTATGACGATTGACGAGGCGAAAGCGGATTTCGACTTTCTTGAAGCTTTGCCGGGGCAGAAGATAATACTTAAAGGCAACCACGATTATTGGTGGCAGACTATGGCGAAACTCACCGCTTTCGTGGAGAAAAACGAATATAAAACGATAAAATTTTTGCACAACAACGCTTATGCTTGTGAAGATTTTATTATTTGTGGTTCGCGTGGGTGGTATAACGACGATAAAAATACGCCGCTTCGTGGAGCGGATAGTGAAAAGATCGTCGCGCGCGAGGTCATTAGGGTGGGTATGAGCCTTGACGAGGGGTTGAAGATACGCAAAGAACTTTTGGAAATGGACGGAAAGAAGAGAGAAATGCTCGCTTTTCTGCATTTTCCGCCGATATTCAAGGGGTATATGTGCGATGAGATAATAGCGGAGCTTTATAAAAAGGAAGTAAGCCGCTGTTTCTTTGGTCATATACACGGCTGTTACGACGCTCCGATGAAAATAAATTATGCGGATATTGATTTTTATTTCATTTCTGCAGACTATCTTGCGTTCAGACCGTATAAGATCGAACCTAAAAATGTATAAAAATTGATGATATGTATAATAAAATGGTTGACTTTGACGATTTAAAGTGATATAATAATTTGTAATTATGGAATAAATAAATTCTCGCAATTTCACGGAGGATAAAATGAAATTACTCAACATTACAGACGCGGAAAAGAACCAGAAAGTAATTGAGTTTTCAGTTGACAAAGCTACTTTTGACGCAGCGGTTGACAAAGTATACAAGAAAAATGTATCTAAACTCAATGTTCCCGGTTTCAGACCCGGAAAAGCTCCTAAGAGCATGATCGAAAAAATGTACGGCAAGGGCTTCTTCTATGAAGACGCTATCAACGACATACTTCCCGAAGCTTACGAAGCAGCTCTCGCTGAATCCAAGCTCGACGTTGTAAGCCGCCCTGAGATCGACATCAAAACTATCGATGACAACGGTGTTGTTATCACAGCAACAGTATTCGTAAAACCCGAAGTTAAGGTTGGCGAATACAAAGGTATCGCAGCAGTTCGCCAAACAGTTGTTGTTTCCGATGAAGCTGTCGACTCTGAGATCAACAATGTTCGCGAAAGAAACGCTCGTGAAACAGAAGTTACAGACAGAGCTGTTGAAAACGGCGACGAGATCACATTCGATTTCGACGGTTACGTTGACGGCGTAGCGTTCGACGGCGGTAAAGCTACAAACTACAACCTCAAGGTTGGTTCCGGCTCCTTCATTCCCGGATTCGAAGAACAGATCGTTGGCAAAGCTATCGGTGAAAATTTCGACGTAAACGTTACGTTCCCCGCTGAATACCACGCTGCTGAACTTGCAAACAAAGAAGCAGTATTCAAATGCGTTGTTCATGCTATTAAAGTTCGCGAACTTCCCGAACTCGACGATGAATTTGTAAAAGACGTTTCCGAATTCGATACGGTTGATGAATATCGTGCAGACGTTAAGGCAAAACTTCAGGAAAGAGCAGACAAAGAAGAAGACGCAAAAGTTGACGCCCAGATCATGGACAAACTCGTTGAAACTCTCGAAGCTGACATTCCCGAAGCTATGTTCGAAAACGAACTCGACGCTATGATGCGCGACTACGAAACAAGACTTCGTTACCAGGGTCTTGACCTCGAAACATTTATGCGTTACACAGGTCAGACAGTTGACGCAATGAAGGCTCAGTTCCGTCCTCAGGCTGAAAAGCAGGTTAAGACACGCCTTGCTCTCGAAGCTATCGCAAAAGCTGAAAACTTTGAAGCAACAACGGAAGAGATTGATGCTGAATACAGCAAGATCGCTGAAGCTTACGGCATCGAAGCCGACAAGGTTCGCGAAATGGTTGACAGTGCAGCTATCGCCGCTGACCTCGTTGTAGGCAAAGCAGCACAGCTTCTCCGCGACACAGCAGTTATTTCCGCTAAAGACGCTGAATAATTATCGACAATATGAGAATTCGCAGACGTCACCCGTCTGCGAATTTGCGTAAATGGGGAAAAAACATTTTTCGACCTACTTTCTTTCTGAGAAAGTAGGTAAAGAACTCTGCACTGCTCATACCATGGTCAAAGTGCAGATTTAAAGCATAAAGATAATTTAAGAAGAATTTTGTTATTCGCACCATATATATTCAGTGTGCATGATTTTTTTGCACATAGCTTTTAAGTGTGCGGAGAAAAGTTCTTTGCTAAGCTTTCTTTCAAGAAAGCGTCAAGAAAGGAGATAAATAATATGGCACTTGTACCAACAGTCGTTGAACAGACGGGCAGAGGAGAACGCGCTTACGACATCTACTCCCGCCTTCTTAACGACAGAATTATATTTTTGACTGATGAAGTGAACGACACAACTGCTTCCCTCGTGGTAGCACAGCTTCTTTTCCTTGAATCTCAGGACCCCGATAAGGATATAATGCTTTATATAGATAGCCCCGGAGGCTCCGTTTCTGCGGGATTTGCTATCTTCGATACTATGAATTACATCAAATGCGACGTTTGCACTATCTGCATTGGTATGGCGGCGTCTATGGGCGCGTTTTTGCTCGCGGCGGGCGCTCCCGGCAAGCGTTGGGCGCTTCCCAACAGCGAGATCATGATCCATCAGCCCTTGGGCGGTATGCAGGGTCAGGCGAGCGATATCAAAATTCACGCAGACCATATCCTCCGCACGCGCCAGAAGCTCAACGAGATACTTGCCCGCGAAACAGGCAAGACGGTTGAGCAGATCGCGCTTGACACGGAGAGAGATAATTTCATGTCCGCACAGGAAGCGGCTGAATACGGACTTATAGATAAGGTTATTGAAAAAAGAGCGTAAGCTGAGGTATTAAAAATGGCTGACAACATAAGTACAGAACACAGATGTTCCTTTTGCGGCAGATCGGAAAAGCAGACGGAATTTCTCATTCCGTCGCCCACGGGCGCGTTCCTTTGCCCGCAGTGCGTTTGGGCGTGCAGTGAGCTGTTGGAAGAGTTCGAGCAGGAAAACGAAAAACCGCAGGAACTCCCCGAACTTTCCGAACTTCCCAAACCGAAAGACATTAAGAGAATACTTGACGATTACGTTATAGGTCAGGACAGCGCGAAAATAGCTCTTTCCGTTGCTGTTTATAACCATTATAAGCGCATCTCTCAAAAGGATAAGGATGACGATGGCGTTGAGATACAGAAGAGCAATGTGCTATTGCTTGGTCCTACGGGCGTTGGTAAAACATTCTTGGCACAGACGCTTGCAAAATCGCTCAAAGTGCCTTTTGCTATTGCGGACGCGACGACTCTTACCGAGGCGGGATACGTAGGCGAAGACGTTGAAAATATTCTCTTGCGCCTTATTCAGGCGGCAGATTTCGACGTTGCACTCGCGGAGCGCGGTATAATATATATTGATGAGATAGATAAGATATCCCGAAAGAGCGAAAACCGCTCTATCACGCGCGACGTTTCTGGCGAGGGTGTACAGCAAGCGCTCCTTAAGATACTCGAAGGAACTGTGGCGAACGTACCCCCACAGGGCGGTCGCAAGCACCCCGGTCAGGAATTTATACAGATAGATACCTCGAATATCCTCTTTATCTGCGGCGGCGCGTTCGATGGGCTTGAGCAGATAATCGAAAAGAGAAGAGGCAAGCAGGGAATCGGTTTTGGAGGCGAAGTTAAGGGCAAGACGGAAAAAGCCGAAACTTCCGCTTTTAAAGACGCGACCGCGCATGATATCGTGAAATACGGTCTTATCCCCGAACTTGTGGGCAGAATTCCCGTTATAGTAAGCCTTGAACCGCTCGACACGGACGCGCTCGTTCGTATCCTTACGGAGCCGAGAAACGCCATTGTCAAGCAGTATAAAAAGCTTTTCGGTCTTGACGGAATTGAGATCGAGTTTACGGACGAAGCCGTTCGTAAGATTGCGGAGCTCGCAAAAGAGCGCGGCACAGGCGCGCGCGGTCTGCGTGCGATAATGGAGGAGATAATGCAGCCTATCATGTATGAATCCCCCTCCATGCGCGAAGAAAAAGGCTTTACAAAAATCGTTATAACGGATAAAGTCGTAACGGAAAAAGCAGAGCCGGAGCTTTATTGATGAAATTAAATAAAAAAATCTCGCCATTTTGGCGAGATTTTTTGTTGCTTGATTATTCTTCTGTGGGGGCTTCGGGCTGTGCGCCGAGAGCGGCTTTACCGCCCGCAAAGCCTGCGATAAGTGAAGAGAGGTCGATGCCTGTGGATTCCTTAACGCCTTCCATTATCTGATTTGTGCTGTTCATAACGTCACGCACAACTTTTGTGGAGTTGCCATCGCCGTACATAACGATCTTGTCTGT
>JBGVFW010000187.1:0-1850 GCA_045121315.1 Eubacteriales bacterium | reverse complement strand
CGCAGGTTACGAGTTGAGCCCGTAATTTTCACATCTGACTTACCTTCCCGCCTACACACCCTTTACACCCAGTAAATCCGGATAACGCTCGCCACCTACGTATTACCGCGGCTGCTGGCACGTAGTTAGCCGTGGCTTCCTAACAGGTACCGTCATTTCTTCGTCCCTGTTGTTTAAAGTTTACAATCCGAAGACCTTCTTCCTTCACGCGGCGTCGCTGGGTCAGGCTTTCGCCCATTGCCCAATATTCCCCACTGCTGCCTCCCGTAGGAGTCTGGACCGTTTCTCAGTTCCAATGTGGCCGTTCAACCTCTCAGTTCGGCTACTGATCGTTGACTTGGTAGGCCGTTACCCCACCAACTATCTAATCAGACGCGAGCCCATCCTTACGCAATAAATCTTTGACAACCAAAACATGCGATTCGGTTGTGTTATGCGGTATTAGCGTCCGTTTCCAGACGTTATCCCCCACATAAGGGCAGGTTGCTCACGCGTTACTCACCCGTCCGCCACTGATCCCCCCGAAGGGTTCACCGTTCGACTTGAATGTGTTATGCACGCCGCCAGCGTTCATCCTGAGCCAGGATCAAACTCTCGAACGTTTTGTATCTTGACTACCTTTTGGTAGTTAAAATCTTTTTAAGTTCGAGTTAGCTTTTTCTTAGCTTCTCTTCTTACTTTTTAGAGTCTGTATTTCTCTTTGAATTGACAAGATATATATTCGCACTTGCATTTTTTCTTTGCTTTGTACTTCTATTTATCTTCTGTTGTTCAATTGTCAAGGTTCAATTTTTTGCTCGCAACTTTTGCGTTGCAAGCTTAACTATTATATCACATCTTCACCCCTTTGTCAATACCTTTTTTAAACTTTTTTAAAAAAGTTTTTTCGGGATTCTTATGTGATTTCCATCGTGCGCTCTCGCACACAACTCGCTTATTATATCACATCAACTCCCCTTTGTCAATACCTTTTTTCAACTTTTTTCATCTTTTTTTCGGTTTGGTGAAAGTGACAAAATGCCGCGAAAATTCCTTGTGGCATTATCATTTTTAACAATATTCCGCATTAAATATCCCTTTTGCGGCAATAATATTTAGAAAACAGGAGGTGTTTATGCTCCGTATCATTCTAAGGACTCTTATCATATATATCACTCTTCTCATAGTCATGAGGATCATGGGAAAGCGGCAGCTCGGTGAGCTTGAGCTATCCGAGCTTATAACCACCCTTTTATTTTCGGAAATAGCCACAACACCCATAACCACCCCAAGCGCACGCCTTATCGACGCAATAGTCCCCATCGGCATTATCGCGGCGCTGGAGATACTGTTTTCCCTTATTATGCTCAAATTTCCTACGCTCAAGCGAATGCTTACGTCGGGGCCATCGGTCATAATTCAAAAAGGCAGAATAAACAAGAAGGAGATGCTTAAATCCCGCATAACCATCGACGAGCTGGTGTCCCAGATCCGTCAAAACGGAGTGTACAGCCTCTCCGAGGTCGATTACGCCATTCTCGAGGAGAACGGAAAAATCAGCGTAATTCCCAAAAGCGACTTCCGTCCGCCATCGGTCCGGGACGCAGGAATAAAGGTCAAGGACTCGGGCGTTATGCACATAATAATCGCCGACGGTAAAATAAACCCCTACAATTTAGAGCTTATAGGCAAGGACAAAAAATGGCTTGAGTCCCTGCTCAATAAGCAAAGACTCAAGCCGAAGGATATTTTTTGTATGACGGTCGACGACGCGAATAACGTCTTTATCCAAACCAACACCGCTCGCATAATCAATCTGCAATAGCTATCATTTTTTCACGTTATGGAGGCAAAATTCCTTCATCGGGCAG
>JBGVFW010000186.1:0-3442 GCA_045121315.1 Eubacteriales bacterium | reverse complement strand
GATGTATGCGATATCCGCGGTTCCCGCGGAAAGCGAGGAGACACCGCGCGTGATGCCGCTGTCGGAATAGCTGACGGAAAAATCTGAATCCATGAACACGGTACGGTATTTTCCATCTGAAAGTCCCGTCATTATCTTGCTTGCTGTCTTTGCTATTTTAGGCGAGACTTCGTCGCGCAGTTTGCCGCTTGCAGCCTCTATCGACTCTATGGCGAGCATATACGCATCGAACTTTTCCGTAAGTTTCTCTATCTTTCCGTCGAGCGCGGAAAGGCTTTGCGCTATTTCTGCGGGGCGGGATTTTACGGCAGAGAGGGAGGCGAGCTCACATTCTATGGCGTGAAGTTTTTCCGTTTGTGAATTGATAGAAAGCGCGATAAAATCGCGTTCGCGTTTTTTGCCCGCGAAATCGAAGTTCTGCATCGCTTCTTCGTCAAAATCCTCAGTGATAGCCTGTTCCTTTTCCTCCCCGGAGAAAGCAGAGAGTATTTCGGCTATTTCCATTATTTTCGCGTCGGCTTCCGATTTTTCCCTCGCGATATCGCGCAGGGTGAAAAGAGAGGCACGCGCAATCTTTATTGCTTCGTCTATATCCTTGTGAACATTCGCGCTTGTTAAGAAGCGTGCTCCCGAAAGTATGCCGCAGATGCGCGCTTTTTTTGCTTCGAGCGCTTCTTCCGCTTGCTCTTTTTTGATGAGGGCTTCTGTTTTAGAGTCTTCTATGAGCGAAATTGCAACTTTATCGTTTTGCGCGGCGGAAAGGAGTTGGCAAAACTCATTGTAATTGCCGCAGCCAAATCTGCAGTATATGTCTTTTTCCGTTTTGCTGCTTTTTCGACAGAGCGCAAAAGATATTCCTGCACCGACGAGCGCGAACACGCCGAGCACGGCAAGAGGTGGGAACGCTATTGCCGCACAAAACATTGCAAGCGCGAGCACGGCAAGCGCGATGGATATTTTTGTGAACGAGCCTTTGCTTTTTCTCGCGTCAGACGCACGCTCGATAAGCGTGTCGCGGGATTCGTTTTCCCCAAGTGTTTGAAAATTATTGAGCTTGGAGTTCATTTTATCGAGCTTACGCTTGATCTCGTCAAGGGAGGAAACGGCGTTTTTACGGTCGTTTTCAAGAGCGGCAAGCTCGTATTTTTCGTTTTCCATGAGGCGTATAAACTGCTCGTCCGTCATGCCGCTTTCTCCGTATCGGTCGTGAGTGAGTCTGTTGCTCAGTTTTTCAGCCGCCGCATCGCTTTTTTTCTTCTCTTCAAGGAGCTTTATGCAGTTTTTCTTTATACCGTAGCGTTCGTAAACGGCGAGCTCTCCGTCAACTGCGGCAAGGCTTTTTTTAGTCGCCGCGCGTGCTTCCGCTATGGCTCGGGCGGAGCCTTCGAGGTTGATTATCTGCGCGCTTGTGCGCTGCGCTTCGTCGAGCGATTCCGCAAGTATGGTGCGCTCGTTGGTGTAATCGTATATTTTTCCGCCACGGCGGTGTTTGTGGTTGAGATATACGCGCGCGTCGTCCACCTTTTTGTTTGCTTTTTTCGTGTTTACACTTTCGTCGGCAGAGAAGAGTATATTTTCCACCGCTTCCGCGAGCGATTTTCCACCGACCTCGGTACCGCCTAGCTGACCGATGAATGTCGTACTTTCGAAAACGGCGCGCGGTATACCGAAAAATGCTTCGCCGGGGGCGATTCCTTTAAACACATGGTTCCCCGTTTCCTCTTCGTAAACAGCGCATCGTTCGCGGTAGGAAACTTTACCATCCGCATTGCTGCGCGCAGGGAACGCTTCGCGCTCTATGCGAAACCCATGTTCGCCCTCGCGCACGGTCATGGAGCCTGCGGCGCTGCCGCTTTGCCAGCTTATTGCTTTTGAGCGTTCGTCCGCATCCTGCGGAAGCCCGTAGAACATGAACTTGATGAATGAGCAGACTGTGGATTTGCCCGATTCGTTCTTGCCTTCGATTATGTTTATTCCTTCGGAAAGCTCAAGGTGAAAATCGGAGAGCTTGCCGAAATTTATGATGTTAATGCTTTCGATTATCATTTGTTTTTGTCCTTGTTTTGCTTTGCTTCGCGGCGTTTATACGAGCGAATGAACGGTTTTTCACAAGCTCGTTTGAACTTGAAAAAGAGGTTTTCGTTATATGGAAGCGGCTTTACGAGTATGGAGACCGCGCCGGAGCGGGAAGCACAAAGCACATCCGTGAATATTTGGTCGCCGATAACGGCACATTCACGCGCGGTAACGCCGAAATGCGCGCACGCGGTCTTGACAGCGTGGCGGGAAGGTTTGCCGCTTTCACACATTGTGAAAAGACCGAGTTTTTCGTTGAATTTTTCAACTCGCGGCGCGTGGTTGTTGGAGGCGATGGAAAGGAGCAAGCCCGCGCCTTGGAGCTTTTGAACCCAAGCAATGACCTCTTCCGTGGGCTCTGCCATGCCGTATGTGACGAGGGTGTTGTCTATATCCAGAACGACGGCGCGAACGCCAAGCGAGATTAAAAATTCGGGCGTGACGTTATATACGCTTTCGAACATATAGTCGGGGATAAAATAATTTTTCATTGTGTGTTCTCCCGTTTTAGGTTAATATATATTATCATAACATAAATTTGCGATTTGCACAACCGAAAATACATTGTTTCTGTTATAATTTTCTTGGCATATGCTTGAGCACAGAGCGCGCGTTTTTATCATACAATATTAAGGGCACATTACGCTGTTTGTGCTTTGTAAAAATTTGTCATATGCTTTATGACCTCTTTGTGATTTGAAATCGTGAAATCAGGTAAAAATACGAATGGGAAGATAAATCTTTCCTATTTTCAAGCAAAGAGAGTGTGATAAAAATGAACGTTAAAAGAGGAGATATATTCTACGCCGACCTAAGCCCCGTCGTCGGCTCCGAGCAGGGTGGACTTCGCCCCGTGCTTATCGTGCAGAACGACGTCGGCAATAAATACAGCCCCACAGTTATCGCCGCGGCAATAACGAGTAAGCTCGACAAAGCAAAACTGCCCACGCACATAGACGTTTACGCGGAGGAGTTTGGACTTGCCAAAAACTCCGTGGTACTCTTGGAGCAGATACGCACGCTTGACAAGCGCGGCCTCCGCGAGAAAATGGAACATGTTTACTAATTAATTATGAAAAAAGTAAACGACGCTATTACCATCAGCTTTGGGCTTGCGCCGGAGCAATACGAAAGAAACGAAGTGAGCGCTTCTGCAGAAGGCACGGCGGGCGGCGTTGTCACGGCATAATATTATATTCGCAAGGCTGATGCCTACGCATCAGCCTTGTTTTACCTCGCCAAGGTTTACATAAAATTCATATTCGTAAGATAAAATTTACATTTAACTATTGAAATAATCGTAAATAAAAGATATAATATAAGAAAAATATTACAATCGAGGTATTTATGAACTCATTACTCATGT
>JBGVFW010000185.1:0-2040 GCA_045121315.1 Eubacteriales bacterium | reverse complement strand
TGAGTATTTTTCCATGTTTTTGATCCTATCCCGCATAGTGTTTCTCGCGTCCGAAAGGCGCGAATGTACCGTACCTTTCGGTATATCGAGTTTCTTTGCAATCTCCTCCGTCGTCTTGCCGTGAACGTAATAGAGCACAGCAACATCACGGTATATCTTCGTCAGCCTGCCGAGTTCGCGCCGCACAGCTTTGTATTCCTCGGAATCGTCCTCCTCCGGTTCTTCCGCTTCGAGTTCTCCAACCTCATCGAACGAAACGATAAAATTGCGATATTTCCTTCTCATCGCAGAATTGTATTTGTTGCGAAGTACTGCATCAAGGAAAGCTTTTGGGTGTTCAACCTCCACTCCCTTGCGTATCTGCGACACGAAAGCCAGCATCGCTTCCTGTACAAGAACATCAAGCTCTTCGTAACTGCCGTATTTCATCGCTGCGGTCTTGTAGGCGTAGTCAAAATATTCCTCACAGAGTTTTGCAAGTTCTTTGTCTTTCACGGGAGTTTTCCTTTCTTTTTTGTATTTGCCCTTTTAGTCGCAGATATTGGAAGTTGCTTCACAATTTTTAAAAATTTCTTCTTTGCAGCATAAATTTTATATTCGAAGAGCGATTTAAGATTCCTCCCTATAAGCTATAAAATTACGCTATCAAAAAACGCCCTCGTGGGGCGTTTTTTTGTTTTACATCGTCGTTGCAATAACCTGTGCGTTTTCGGCTTCTATAGTAACTTTTCCACTATTTGCGGGAACAAAGTATGTATCACCCATATTCATAGCGTAATCAACACCGTCAACCGTGAGCAGAGCCTTACCCTTGATGCACATAACGTGCAAAAAGCTTTCCGCGCCCGCTTCAACCTCTTTTGCAGATGAAACGAGGTCGTATTTATTTACCGTGAAATATTTGCATTTGGAGATGACTGTGGGATCGTCCGTCGCTTCGCTCTTAACGTGAGAGGGGTCTGTGCTTGCAATGACCGCAAGAGCGTCATCGATGTGCAGGGGACGGAGCTTGCCGTCCGCGCCGACTCTGTTATAGTCGTAAACGCGGTATGTTATGTTTGAGTTCTGCTGAATTTCAGCGATAAGTATTCCCTCCCCAATTGCGTGAACAAGCCCCGAGGGGATAAAATACGCCTCTCCCGCGTGAACAGGAACGTAGTTCATCATCTTTTCAAGGGTTCCGTTTTCAATAGCCGCGCGGAGCTCTTCCGTCGTGTAATCGCCGTTAAGACCGTAGATTATCTTTGCGCCGGGTTTCGCGTCAACGATATACCACATCTCCGTTTTGCCGAAGTCCGTCGTGTGAGCCGCCGCATATTCATCGTCGGGGTGAACCTGAATGGAAAGGTCTTTTTCCGCGTCGATGAGCTTTATGAGCAGAGGGAAACGGCCGCCGTCCCACTTCGTGCCAACGGCTTCTTTGTGCGCTTCGATATATTCGGCAAGCGTTTTGCCGTCGTATTTGCCGCCGCAGATAGTGTTTACGCCGTCCTCGCGGCAAGTGAGCTGCCACGCCTCCGCGATGTTTTCGCCGGCGTTTCCAAGACCGTATTCACCCGAAAGTCTTGTGCCGCCCCAGATAATTTGTTTTGTTACTTGTTTGAGTTTCAAAGGAACGAGTTTTTCCATGAAATTTTTCCTCCGTTGTTTTTATACACCTATATTCTACCACGGAGGTGCAAGAAAATAAAGTGTTTTTCTCACATTTTCGATTTTATATATTCAATAATCTCGTCCGCGCGGCTGTCGCATATCAAAAAAACGTAATCTCCCTCGCACCAAACGCGCGAGGTCACGTCCAAATTCATCGCGGCGCGGCGGTATAATACGGAAGTTATCTCCGCTCGATGAGATCGGTCGTCGATATGCACTACGATGACCTCCGAGCCACTTACCATATCGCGTGAAAAATGTCCGCTTACAGAGATTATGTATGTGTATTTTCCCGCATTTTCACCGAATATTTTTTTCTTCATCTCTGTGGAAAAGAAATAATCGTCACTCTCCGAAAACTCATCAGAATATATCGTGCTGTATTTG
>JBGVFW010000184.1:0-1422 GCA_045121315.1 Eubacteriales bacterium | reverse complement strand
GGACCTCGTAAATTACGAAACGGTTTCCCCGGAGGTTTTTGCGACGGGTATGAAAGTAAATATTTCCAAGTTCAATTTGCAGATGGATATGTGTGAAAGCCTTTACAAAGGAAACACAAAAGCCAATGCGTCAAAGCTGAAAGAATATTTGTATGCGGCACATTCGAGTTTGGCTTATCTAAAAACCTAATATTATATTGCCTATATGTTATATTGCTGTGATGTTTCAAGCGACGAAACGTGGGAAGATTATGAATATGCGAACGGTGTATATAACGACGCTAACGAGGATTTCTGGGCTTTTATAAGCACTGCACAAACTTACAGAAACAATTTATCATATATTATATATTCATAGAAGAGTTTATAGAAGAATATGCCGAAACGGAATTTGTGGTTTACAGTTCTGCCGCACATATATATCAGTAGAATATGCGTGAACTTGAAGACGAAGCAACATATATTAAACTCAAAAAGCTTATGAGATTATAAAAATAATGGCTTTATAAGAACGAATCGCTACTTATAACTTTTTCGGTTTTATATTTTACTGATAATACTTTTTGTACTCAAATCGTGCGCATAATATATAAAAAGGAGAAATAATATGGAACCCAAGGATTACACGATTATAAAAATAGAGGGCGAGTATGCATATCTGCGAGAGATTGGCGGGGCGGCGGGCGAAGACGTTTTCATTGCCTTGGCACTTTTACCTGCGGGCGCGGATATCGGCACGAAGCTCCATTGTGAATTCTTCCAGTATACGATAATTGAATAACAAAAAAGCTTACGGCGTGCGCCGTAAGCTTTTTTATTTATACGTCTGCAAAATGCTTTCGGCAATTTCGCGCTTGGTTACACAGCGGTCCATTGCCTGCTTCTCTATATAGCGATGAGCGTCAGCTTCCGTCATTTTAAGCTGTTCGATAAGCAGCCATTTCGCACGGTTGACAAGGCGTATTTCCGCCATTTTGTCTTCGAGAGAAACGGTCTTTTTTTCGAGCTTTCTCAAACGCTCCCTTGTGGCGCGAAGCCAATCGAGCGATTGCGTTATGATCTGCGCGGAGGTGGGTTTGTGTATTGTGAAAACGCCGTAATCAACAACTTTGACGTAAGTTTCTTCATAAAATTCGTTTCGCACGAACAGCATGGAAACGGCGTTTTTGTTTTCCGAAACGTCCATGGCGAGCTTTCTGCCGAAATCATCGGGGAGTGGAGTGTTTATCATAACAAGGTCGTATGAACGCTCCAAAAGCGCGCGACGGGCGGAATTCACGCTTGCGACAATGTGAACAGGGGAATAATCTTTTTCTGGGAGCAACGCCCGCAAAGAATCGTTAAATTTTTCGGAAGCGGAAACTATCAGTACGCTGTAAATGTGTTCTTTAAAAGGCATAGGGCCCCTCCCTTCGGTGAAAA
>JBGVFW010000183.1:0-6068 GCA_045121315.1 Eubacteriales bacterium | reverse complement strand
ATGACCTCTATCAGTCTATGTCCGCAGAAGATTTTTATAAAGCAATGGTTGATGGAGCAGATACCAAAACATCTCAGACCAATATTGAAGAATTTCTTGAATATTTTGAATCCATTTTTAAAGAGGGAAAGGATATTCTTCATGTATCACTTTCCTCCGGTATTTCCGGCACGCATCAGTCCGCTGTAAACGCCGCAAACATTGCAAGAGAAAGATACCCCGAAAGAAAAATCTACGTAGTTGACTCTCTCGCAGCTTCCGCCGGCCTTGGTCTTATTATGGATAAGCTTGCTGATATGCGCGACGCAGGCGGCACGCTTGATGAACTCCATGATTGGATAGAAGAACATAAGCTCGAACTCCACCATTGGTTCTTTACTTCGGACCTTACTTTCTTTATCAAAGGTGGAAGAGTTTCCAAAACTGCCGGGTTTGTTGGTGGACTTCTCGGCATTTGCCCACTTCTTAACGTTGATGTGGAAGGGCGCCTCGTTCCCAGAGCTAAAATAAGATCCAAAAAGAAAGTTATCCGTGAAATTGTTGAACGCATGAAAGATAATGCTTTTGGCGGTCTTGAATATACGGACAAATGCTATATCAGCCAGTCTGCTTGCTTTGAAGATGCAAAAGCGGTTGCTGACCTTGTAGAGCAGACATTCCCTAAACTCAACGGTAAGGTTGAGATAAATAATATAGGTACGTCTATCGGCAGCCATACAGGTCCCGGAACGGTTGCGCTCTTTTTCTGGGGTAAAAAGAGGGAGGACTAAATAATGGCTCGCAAATTTTTAAACGGCAATCTTTTTGCCAAAATGTTCCGCGGCGGCGTGGCGTATCTTCGCGCTCACGTTAAAGCGGTAAACGATATGAACGTTTTCCCCGTGCCTGACGGTGATACGGGCGATAATATGATGATGACGATGGAAGGCGGCGCAAAAGCTCTTTCATGTATTGATGGCGAATCTCTTGACAGCGTGGCAAAATCCTTGATGGACGGTATGCTCCTCGGTGCGCGCGGTAACTCCGGAGTTATTCTTTCACAGTTTTTTGCGGGTATTTCCAAAGAATTCGTCGGTCACGAAGAAGTAAGCGTTGAAGATGTTGGTCATGCTTTGAAAAAAGGCATAGAACAGGCATATTCTTCCGTAAACTCTCCCAAAGAGGGAACTATTCTTACCGTTGCCAGAGAATCTGTTGAGTATGCGGTTTCACGTATCAACGAAGAAAGTACCGTCGAATCTCTTTTCAAAGATCTCGTTATGGAAATGGACGCATCTCTCAAACGCACACCCGAAATTCTTGACGTACTTAAAGAAGCAGGTGTTGTTGATAGCGGCGGTGCCGGACTTAAATATATCGCGGAGGGTTTCCTCAAGATACTCAACGGTGAAGACCTCGAAACTCTTGAAGCAGCGGCTCCCGCAACATCTGCGTCTGTTGCGGATATAGATTTTTCAAAGTTCGGTCCCGACAGCGTTATGGATTACGGTTATTGTACTGAACTTCTTGTTCAGCTTATGAACTCTAAGACCGACCCTGAAACATTTGACGTTCAGGTTATTAAAGATTTCCTTGCAACAATAGGCGATTCTATCGTTGCATACAAAACCGGCACGATCATCAAACTCCATGTCCACACGATGCAGCCGTACAAAGTTTTGGAGTTCTGCCATCAGTTCGGTGAATTTATAACTTTGAAGATAGAAAATATGTCTGTTCAGCATAATGAAACGGTTGAACAGCCCAAAGAAAAACCGCACAAGAGATACGGAGTCGTTGCGGTTGCAAACGGCGACGGTATTCGCGACCTTTACACGAAGCTTGGTGCTGATGAAATTGTAAGCGGCGGTCAGACGATGAACCCATCCGCGCAAAACTTCCTTGAAGTTTTTGAAGACATCAACGCGGATCATATCATCGTTTTCCCGAACAACAGCAATATTATCCTTGCAGCTCGTCAAGCGGCAAAGATATATGAAAACGCGCAGATACACGTTATCGAAAGCAAGAGTGTTGGCGATTGCTACGCGGCTCTTTCCACACTCGACCTTGAAAATGAAAACATTGAAGAGATCATAGAGGGTATCAATAATGCCATGTCCGAGGTTGAAACCGGCTTTGTAACTTACGCTGTAAGAAACACGGAAATGAACGGTGTTAAGGTTCGTGAAGGCGACTATATTTCTTTCTGCGGCAAGCAGATGATGGCTTCCGAACCTGAAATTCTCAATTCTGCCATGAAAATGCTCGAAGGCATGAACGCGGCAGAACGCGATATCGTGAACATCTTCTATGGCAAATCCGTAACGCAAGAACTTCTTGAAGAATTCACGACGAGAATCGAAGAAGCTTTTCCAGACATTGAAATTCAAACCCTCAACGGAGGACAGGACGTTTATCGTTTTATTATCGTTGTAGAGTAACTTTGAGGTAACATTATGAAGTTTTATCTTAAACAGCACGTTTTTACGTTTGGTGATAAATTCAGCATTTACGATGAAAATGAAAATGAATGTTTCTTCGTAGAGGGCGAGGTTTTCACTTTCGGCAAGAAGCTCCACCTTTATGCGCCCAACGGGAATGAAGTTGCTTTTATAGAACAGAAACTTTTCTCGTTTTTGCCGAAATACTATATAAGCAGAAATGGCGTGGACATTGCGGAGGTCGTAAAAGAATTCACGTTTTTCCGCAACGAGTACACCGTCAACGGGCTCGGTTGGAGTGTGAACGGCGACTTTATGGACCACGATTATTCCATTACCAGCGAGGAAAGAACTATTGCCGTTGTGTCGAAACAATGGTTTACTTGGGGCGACGCATATGAGATAGACGTTGCCGACGGTATTGATGCGGCTATTGCTCTTGCCGTGGTTTTGGTTATAGACGCTTGCCTTGAAGCGCAAAATAGCTGAAAATGCATTAAAAATAAGCAATTTTTAAAAAAGCAACCGGCAGTTGACAAATTGACTGCCGGTCTTTCTTGTTTTTTGCAGAAAATTATCGTATAATCTAAACAAGAAAAAATACAGAGGTGATAAATATGACATTGGCGGATAAGATAATAATGTTAAGAAAAAAACAGGGGTGGTCACAAGAAGAGCTTGCAGACAAACTGGATGTAACTCGACAGTCTGTTTCAAAATGGGAAAGTGCGCAGTCTGTACCTGACATAGGAAAGATCATTCAACTTTCGGAACTTTTCAGCGTTAGTACGGACTACCTTCTTAAAGATGAGATAGATGCAGAAACTTCAAATGAAGATAAAATGGAAGAAATAAAGTACGACGAAAAAACGGAAGAGAAGAACGAAACTAAAAAAATTTCTGTGGAAATGGCTGTGGAATATCTAGCAATACATAAAGAAACTGCAAAGAAAATTGCTTTCGCTGTGTTCCTTTGCGTAATCTCCCCAATCTGTATGCTGATGCTTATAGGGCTTACGGCTTCAGCTGTTATAACGGCAATATCTCCCGAAGCGGCGGTTATTGTGGGCGTTATCACAATTCTGCTTATCGTGGCTGTGGCTGTGGCAATATTTATTTCTTGCGGCGTTAAAACGAAAGATTGGGAATATATAGAGAAGGAACACATCGAACTTGATGAGAATGCCAAAAAATCCGTTAAAGCCACAAAAGATGCTTTCGCACCGATCAATACCAAAAATAATATTATAGGTGTAATACTTTGTATACTCGCGGCAATTCCCACAATCTTAGGTGCAATTTCCGAAGCCCCAGTCATGCTTATGACGGGCATTTCATTTACGCTTTTGTTTGCCGCGATAGGCGCATATTTTTTTGTTTCCGCGGGAGTGCCGTGCGGAGCTATGGATAAACTTCTTGAAGAAGGCGAATATACAAAAGCGTCAAAGGAAAATAACAAAAAACTCGAACCCATCTCAGGTGTATATTGGCTTATTGTAACGGCAATTTACTTGGGATACAGCTTTATTACGAACGATTGGGGCAGAAGCTGGATAGTTTGGCCGGTGTCCGGCGTATTATTCGGTGTTGTCTGCACGATTATGGCTTGCATAAACAAAAAGGAAAAGTGATGAAAAAATTCTCCTCGAAAAGTTTTTTTGAGGAGAATTTTTTCTTAATGACGAAATAACCAATATTAGGTTTCAAAAAGAAATGAAAAATATTAAGAAATTGTAACTTTCATTTATTTAATGAATTATTTTTATACTTTTTACTTGATTTGCGCAAAAATGTGTGATACAATAATTTACATATTTGTAAATTTGAAAGGAGCAGGATGAATTGATAGGAATTTTGATTAAAAAACTTAAAGAATCGCTTATTTCGGTGTTTCCCGTAGTAGCGATCCTTATACTGCTGAACTTGACTCCCCTGGTTGATTTTTCACTAAAGGAAGTTATTGTATTTCTAATTTCGGTGGTATTTCTAATAATAGGAATAGCTCTGTTTAATCTCGGAGCCGACCTTGCCATGACGCCTATGGGCGAGCATATAGGCGCGGGTCTTTCCAAAACCAAGAAATTGTCACTGCTCTTGGTAGTTTGCTTCTTGATGGGTTTGCTTATCACTATCGCAGAGCCCGATCTTACGGTTCTCGCAACTCAGGTCAAAGATGTAATAAACAGCACGACACTCATAGTTTTTGTTGGGGTGGGTGTGGGTATTTTCCTTTTGTTCGCGGTGCTGAATATTATTTTTAGAAAATCGCTTTCTTCTTTACTGATTTTCTTCTATATGCTCTTGTTTGCGTTTGCTTCATTGGTAGCCATAAATGGAAATGAGAATTTTCTTGCGCTTGCGTTTGACTCCGGCGGCGTTACTACCGGTCCGATCACTGTTCCGTTTATCATGGCTCTTGGCGTCGGCATTGCCGCAACGCTCGGCGGCAATAACGTAGGAGAGAATAGCTTTGGTCTTATCGCGATGTGCTCCGTCGGTCCGATACTCGCCGTTATGGCGCTCGGTATTACGGCAAACGGGGAAATTACATATACTTTACCCGATTATTCCATTGATACATACCTCGGTGGAAATTTGTGGCACAAGCTTTTGGACGTTACAAAAGAGGTTGCGATAGCACTCGGCCTTATCGTGGCTTTCTTTGCTATACTTCAGATATTTTGCCTCAAGCTCCCGCTAAAGCAGATACGCCGTATTGCGGTGGGTATTCTGTTTACTTGCGCAGGCCTCGTTATTTTCCTTACGGCGGTTTCTGTCGGCTTCATGCCCATTGGCTATAAGCTCGGCGTAGAGCTTGCCACAAATCATGAGATACTACTCATAGTGTTCAGCTTTATCCTCGGTATGGTGGTCGTCCTTGCTGAACCTGCGGTTCAAGTGCTTAATAAACAGGTTGAGGACATCACGGACGGAATGGTAAGCAAAAAATCCATGATGATCGCTCTTTCCGTGGGTGTCGGTATTTCTATTTGCCTTTCCGTTATCCGTATTTATTTTGACTTTAATATACTTTATTATCTTATTCCCGGATATTTCATCGCACTCGGACTTTCGTTCTTTGTTCCGGGTATATATACGGCCATCGCGTTTGACTCGGGCGGTGTTGCCAGCGGTCCGCTGACATCGAGCTTTATCCTTCCTTTTGCGGTCGGCGCTTGCTACGTGCTTCAGGGTGAGGCAAAGATCATGAGCGATGCATTCGGTATTGTTGCAATGGTTGCAATGACGCCCCTTATCACAATACAGCTTCTTGGTTTCAAAGCAATTATGACGAAGAAACTCCACGAAACGAGAGCTATGAAGAAGATTCTCAGCTCTGATGACGAACAGATCATTAACTTTATGTAAGGAGGAATACGCATGAATAACGAAAACGAAAATGTACGTCCCTCGGCTCCCAAAAAGAAAAAAGCGACGCCTGCAAACAAACAACCCACTCCTCCGAAACTTAAACTTCTGTTCACCGTTGTGAACAGAGAAAAAGCAGACGTTTTTACGGCTCTGCTTGAATCGTTTGACGTTAATATGCAGCTTATAGTAGCTGCGGAAGGAACTGCTACGACGGAAATGCTCCGTTACCTTGGCTATTCCGACAACAAGAAAGCTGTTCTTATCAGCGTTATC
>JBGVFW010000182.1:0-2438 GCA_045121315.1 Eubacteriales bacterium | reverse complement strand
GCGGAGGAATATTCGTATGCTTCGCGTTCGCTTTTTGCCTTTGCTTCGTTATATACGGGGATAAAGCAACCGAGGATAGCCGCCGAGAAGAGAAAATCAAAAACGGCACACGGAATTTTGGAGGCGGCGGTAAAAGCGACGGCTTCGAGAGAATCTCCGAGCGTCCATGCGAGTATCATACCGCGCACCATTCCGAGTGCCTTGGAAAGGAGCGTTGCCGCTATCATGGCAAAAATCGTGAGCGACGATTTTTTTATTCCTTGTTTCATAGCGGCCGCTCCTCTCATTTTTTATTTCTTTCTTCCGTGAGACGTTTTGCTTCTTCAGCTTTCCATTTGTCGATGTTTGCGTGGTGACCGCTGAGCAAAATGTCGGGGACTTTTCTGCCTCGCCATTCAGGCGGGCGCGTGTACTGCGGATATTCCACAGTCACGCCGTCGTAAAAGCTTTCTTTTTCGTAACATTCGGGGCTGGAAAGCACGCCGTCTATCATGCGCGAAACGCAGTCCACCACTACGCAGGCGGGTATTTCGCCGCCCGTGAGAACGTAATCACCTATGGAAAGCTCTTCGTCAACTATTTCATCTATAATTCTTTGGTCAACGCCTTCGTAATGACCGCAGAGAATGACGACGTTATCATAATTTTCGGCAAGCTCCTTCGCCTTCTTCTGCGTGAGCACTTTTCCGCGCGGGGACATATATATAACGCGGCGCTTTCCACACGCGTTTACCTCGGGCGCGGTTATCGCCGTAAAGCAATCGTATATCGGCACGGGGCTCATGAGCATACCCATGCCGCCACCGTAAGGCGTATCGTCAACTCTTCTGTGCTTGTCCTTGGAGTAATCGCGGATATTGTGCGCGTGGACCTCGATAACGCCCGCTTTCTGCGCGCGCCCGATTATGCTTTCGCCCAAAACCGTAGAAACAAGCTCTGGAAAGAGCGTCATAATGTCAAATCTCATGCGCTCCCCCTTATTCGAAAAAGCCTTCTATGGGCGTGATGAAAATGCCCTTGTCCGTGTCACATTCCTTGATGAATGCGGGAACATTGGGAATGAGTGTTTTTTTTCCGTCCTCGCCTGTGATCTCGTAAACTTCCTGGCTTGTATACTGCAAAACGTCCGTGAGCTTGCCGTAGACCGTGCCGTTTTCCGCGTCGATAACGGGAAGACCGAGCAGGTCGCAGATGAAGTTCGCGCCTTCGGGAAGGTCCAAGTCTTCGCGCTTTGCAAAGATTACTTTATTTTTATATTTTACCGCGTCTTCCAGCGTTTTAATCCCCGAAAGGGAACAAAGTATAAAATTTCCGTTTATCACGCGCGCGTGTGACACGGCAAATTCCGTTTTGTTTTCAAGGTAAATGCGGGAAAGGTCGCAAAAATCCTCGGGGCTGTCGCACCAAGGCTCTATTTTAACTTCGCCGCGCACGCCGTGCGTGTTGATTATTCTGCCTATCTCAAGAAATTCTTTCTTTTCTGCCATAGCGGTTTAATTCCTTTTTTGATTTATTTTTTGGGGGCGAGCCCCTCGCCTGCGATGAAGCCTAAAGCCGTGTTCGCACTGAATTTAAACGTGGGTGTAGATAAAATAAAAGTACCTTGTGAAGCGAATGCTTCACAAGGCACACTTTAGCTGCAATCAGCTTTTGAATTTGCGCTTTCTTGCTGCTTCAGATTTCTTTTTGCGTTTTACGCTGGGTTTTTCGTAATGTTCTTTTTTCTTAACCTCTGCGATCTTACCATCACGAGCTACCTGTCTTTTAAATCTGCGAAGAGCGCTGTCAAGCGATTCGTTTTCTTTAACTCTTACTTCTGCCATCTATAATCCCTCCCCTCGCATCAATGAAATGCAAGAGAATCTAAAATTCTCTTCGGATATTATACACAATTTACCTCTGTATGTCAAGAGCAAATTTGTAATTTTAAAATTTTTTCTTTCATATGGTCGAAAAATTTTGTCATTAGGTTCCCTTGCGGCATAGAATGGCGTGAAAAGGAACTGCCGCGTTTCGCCGTATGCGGTCTTGTTTTGATCTCCAACGAAAAAATTTACATCAAAACGGCGAAGAAAGAATTGCATATGAGAAAAAGTTATTTTGCTGCCGCAAATACAGAAAACGGTTTTGTAAGCCTTTTTGACAAAATATTTTCCCCGAAGTCGCTTTCTCACCTTTATATAATAAAAGGAGGCCCCGGTACGGGAAAATCCACGTTTATGTACGGTATTGCCGCCGCGGCGGAAGAACGCGGGCTTGAAACGGAATATTACTATTGCTCTGCGGACACCGGCTCGCTCGATGGCGTAAAAATACCCGCGCTCGGCGTCGCCATGATAGACGGCACGGCTCCGCATACGGTAGACCCGCGCTACCCCGGCTCGTGCGAAACGATAATCAACCTCGGAGAAAACTTCGATGTGCCGAAGCTCAAAGAA
>JBGVFW010000181.1:0-2226 GCA_045121315.1 Eubacteriales bacterium | reverse complement strand
CAAAACGTTAAAAAGTATACCCATAATACCGCATATCGTACCATAAGCTCCGCGCACAGAGGGGCTTTCAGTATTTTCGCGGTCGCGTATAAAAATCTTGGAAAGAAAAGTTATCACACAAACCTCCGAAAAAATCTGTTGTTTCGATAGATGTAATAGTTATGATACCATAATTTACACACAAAATCAAGTTTTGCACGCTTTTATATTTTTAAAATTCAAAATTTTCCTTTTTGTCCCGCTTTTTTGTTTACAAAACCGCACGTTTGTGATATTATATATTATGTATATTTATGTGAAAGGAATTATGCGATGGAAAAACTCACACCGATTATAATGTGTATAATATTCGTGCTTATCGCATTCTGCCTTTGGAAAGCCGCGATAAAAATCAGTTCCTTCGCCGCGCGCAGAAAGATTCTTTCGTACAGCCGCGCAAGCGAAGAAGCCGCAAGCGTGCTGCTCATGTCATATTTCGGCGAATTTTCCGTACATACGCGCGTGCATCTGCCCTTGCGTACGACGCGCGGCGTGATCTATACGGATATAGACAACATCGTCATACTCCCCTCCTGCATCGCAGTTGTCGAAGTCAAGAGCATGAAGGGGCAGATATTTATGGGCGATCAAAAAAGATGGCACCAAAGCGTAAAACTCAAAAGCGGCGAACGCAAAGAAGTGGATTTCGAAAACCCCGTTATCAAAAACGAACGCCATATCGTCGCTCTCACTCAGATATTCGAGCGTGAAAAAATAGAAATTCCGCCCATCTACAATATCGTCATGTTTTCCACAAACAGCGTGGTTTTTTCCGAAGACCAACCCGAAGTTTTCACTCTTTCGGCGGCGATAGACAAAATGAAATCCCTTTCCAGAGGAAAGAGGTTTACGCGCAAAGAAAAGCGCCGTTTTTCCCGCGCCATAAAGAAATATTCGACAAGCGCCGCCAATGCGCGCGCACATAACGCAAAAATCAGCAAAATGGCAAAAAAAGCAGAGAAATAAAAGTTTTTTCAGCCCCGCGATGCGACCGTTTTTTTGAATAAACAAGCGTATACTCTTATTATGGAAGTATATTCGCTTCCGACAAAGTTTATTCGAAAGGACGTTTCAAAATGAAAAAAAATCTCTCTCTGTTCGCCATCGTCATCTCCTGCTCGCTCGCACTTGCGCTCTGCGTCGTGTTCATCGTCGCATACCGTTCCGAAGACGTGAGCGCTATCGTTCTGCCGAGCGATATTTCAGACAGTTTTGCCGCAAATGAAATAACATACCTTGTGTCCGCAGGCGTGCTTGAAACGCAAAAATCTGGTGAGGACGCGCTCTTCTTCCCGCAAAGCGAGGTCACGCGTGAATATTTCGTCTGCACTCTTGTAAAGCTTCTCGATATCGACACGGATAAATACAGAGCATTTGACGCGCAGATAGAGGACGAAGCGGATATAGCGGAAGAAAATCTGCCGCTCGTTCGCGCCGCGCTTGCCGTGGGGATAATCGAACCGAGCGTGCTCGACGGCAAAAGTTATTTTCTGCCGGACGAACCCGTCACACGAGAGGAAGCCGCACATATCATGGGCGCGCTTTCAAACGCAGTCATCGCTACGTCAAAGCCGGAAGCCTTTTCCGACTTGGATGAGGCAGATGATGAATACATAGAAAACCTAAAAAAACTTATACATCTTGACGTGCTCGTCGGCTACCCCGACGGCACGATGAAACCCAAAAACAATCTCACACGCGAAGAATTTGCGCTCATGCTTTACCGCGTAGTGCAAAGCGAAAGTTTTTAAAAAATAAAGGAAACGTCATGCCAACAAAAGAAGCCGAAAAATTTGCAGATTCCTCTCTCATGGAGGGGATAACGTCCATTCGCGCCGTAATATCGGGCGCGGAAAGCGGCGTAAACGACAGAAAGATAGAAAAAGTGCTTTTCGATAGAGCCAAGGAAAGAAGCAAAATGCGAGAGCTTTCCTATCTGCGCGAAAAATCGAAAACGCACGGTTTTTCAATAGAATTTACCACCGCCGAGGAAATAGACTCTCTTACCATAGGTCAGAGCCACGGCGGAATTTTGGCGTACACCTCCGACAGGACCATTAAAAACGTGCGCGAAGCAAATATAAAGGAAAACGGCTTCTACGTCTTTTTGCAGGGCATAGAGGATCCCTACAACTTCGGCTATTCCCTGCGCTCGCTTTACGCGGCGGGCGTAGACGGCATAGTTCT
>JBGVFW010000180.1:0-7088 GCA_045121315.1 Eubacteriales bacterium | reverse complement strand
CGCGCGTTGTCAAGTCCGGCACGCACGGTGATAATATAATTACACACTCATCGGTCTTAGGCAAAGCTTTCAAATCCCGCGCCGCATAAAATTTTGAGCCTTTTAAGAGCGTCGCAGAAATTTGTTCGGGCGTCGAGAAATTCCTCCGCGCTTTCAGACTTCACGGCACAGTATAGCTCTATTATTGCTTGGTCGGCGCGGTCAAGCAGGTCGTAGCTCATGACGAAAGCAAAGCCGCTCATGCTTTTGTCCCACATGGAATAAAGCTTTTCCGCTTCTTCGGCAAGTATTTCGCCCCCGTTTTCAAAATCCGCTTTTTCGCTCGGCATATTTTCCGCAAGAGCGAGCATTTCGTCAAGCTCACGGGAAACGGAAAAAGAGTTAGCAAAGATGAAAACGCAGAGGAGAGAGAAAATTATCAGCGAACAGAGAAATGTTTTCACGCGCCGCACTCCTTCCTCTTCATTATATTGATCTTGCCGGCATCGTCCACAGTCATGAGGAAAACCTCGGAAATATCGCTCACGCGCCGCTTTTTTAGCTCTGTCGTCACCCACTTTTCGCTTTTTCCCGCGTAACTCAAGGCATATTCCACGATTTTACCGTCGATAATAACGGCGTGAGCTATCCCCATGACGCCGTCGTTTGCGGCAAGCGAATTGGGGGGCAGGTCGCCTTTTGTCAGCGGTTTTTCCTTTTCTCGTGGAAAGAATGAAAACTTTCCGTTCGGTTCGAGTATCGCGTATTCAAGCTCATCAGCCGAGGCATATCCCGCGATGCGTATCTCGCAGAGCAGGTCTTCCACGCTCATGCGCATACGGCACATTTCTTTTGCGTCGAGCTTCCCTTTGTTTATAATGATGCTCGGTTTGCCGTCCAGCAGTTTTTTTATAAAAGTTATTTTCGTCGTGAGAAAAGAGAAGAACACCTCAAGGCAGATCAGCGTGATTATCGGTACGACAGCATAGAGCAAGGGAACGGACGAGTTCGATATGGGCGCGCTTGCCAAGTTTGAAAGTAGGAACGTCGTCACAAGTTCGGAAACCTGCATTTCCCCTATCTGTCTTTTTCCCGAAAAGCGCATGACGGCGATAAGCACGACGTATACCGCAAGCGTCCTTATGAATATTGCAGCCAAAATGAAAACTCCTTTAAAAAATTTTATCCTTTTTAAATTATTATTTACAAGTTTATTTGCAATATCGGTTGAAAAATTTTTTGTATTAGGATATAATTACTATGTACAAGTATAGATTTTTCTTCCTCTTGTAAAATATAAAGGTATGTGAAAGGAAAAAATATGAGTAACGACGTAAATAAAACGGAAGTTATGGACGACGATTCCAACGTTGTGTATGAAGCGCCACTTTCCGCCATTTCAAAAGAATTCAAACTTGAAACGATATATGCGCCCGAAGGATGGGAGGACTGCAAGGTCATCTGCCCCGACGTAAGCCGCCCGGGTCTTGCTCTTACCGGATTTTTCGATTGCTTTGACAAAAGAAGAATAGAGCTTCTCGGAAAAGCGGAGCATGAATATATGGAAACGTTCTCCGAAGAAGTGAGATTTCAAAAATACGATATGCTTTTCTCACGGGGGATACCCGCAATAATCATTACATGGGGCTTGCCCGTGCTTTCGGGGCTTGTTGAAGCCGCCAAAAAGAACGGCACGCCTGTTTTCCGCACTACTGAAAGCACGACGGAAACGCACTATGCGCTTATTTCCTACCTTAACGTAGAGCTTGCTCCCCGCATTACGCGCCACGGCGTTCTCGTTGAGGTATACGGCGAAGGCGTTCTTATCCTCGGCGACAGCGGTATAGGTAAGAGCGAAACGGCGATAGAACTTGTAAAACGCGGACACCGCCTCGTCGCGGACGATGCGGTAGAGCTTAAACGAGTTTCTTCCAAAACTATCGTCGGTTCGGCACCCGAAGTTCTGCGCCACTTTACAGAGCTTCGCGGCATCGGCATCGTGGACGTTCGCAGAACGTTCGGTATCGGCGCTGTTAAAGAAACGGAAAAGGTTAACATGGTTCTCAAGCTCGAACATTGGGATAAAGACAAATTCTACGACAGAATAGGTCTTGAAACACAGACGACAAATATCCTCGGCATAGAGATCGCCACGACGACTATTCCCGTAAGCTCGGGCCGAAACCTCGCGGTAATCATAGAAGTTGCCGCTATGAACAACAAGCAAAGACGCTTGGGATACAACACCGCAGAGCATTTTACACAGCGTCTTACCGAATTTATGATGAACGGCAAAGGTACGCCGTTATTTTAAACAAATACGGATAAGGTGAAATATAAATGAACAGTAATCCCACAAGTCCCAAAAAAATCTCAACCGTCCCGCTTGCGGTGCTGCAGGTGGTGGCGGCGGTGCTCCTTGCGCTTATTTCCCGCGCGGGAAACCCGTATGTCGGCGCGATAGGCGTTACGGTAATTGCCGCGGCGTTTGCTTTACAGATACTTATTTCACGTAGCTATTGGTATTTTATTTCCATGGCTCTTTGCCTTTCGTTTTCCTTCCTCATCGGTGGCGTGACGCCGTTCGGCATGAGCGTCTGTGCGCTTTTTGCGGGCATTCTGCTTGCTTCAATGATCAAAAAGAAACAAACGAAGATTTCCGTTTCTCTTGCGCTGACCATACTTTATATAGTGTTTTTCGCGCTTGTATTCCTCGCTGTATATCTTCTTGGCGGAAACGAATTTTCCGTTTCTGCGATACTCGGCTATTTCTCCGATAAGGTGGATTCCGTAAAAGAAATTCTTATAGCGGGCTCTCAAGAGTACGTGGACCTTCTTTTGCAGAACGGCAGCATGACGGCGGAGGAAGGGAACAAAGCCTTGGCGCTTTACGCGCAGTCGTTCGGAATACTCGCTGATTACGTCAAGCTTATGCTCCCCTCGTTTTTTATTGCCTGCACAGAGATCCTCGGTTATCTTACGGCTTGTGTTTTCAAACTTTGCACGAAGATATCCGGATGTGATATCCTGCTCCCCGACCCGAGATGGGAAACGCTCCCCTCCATGCCTTGCGCATGGGTATATATAGCATCATATTTGGTTTATTTTGCCGCATTGTTCTTCTCGAATTCCACATCGGTTATCGAAATAGCGGCAAGCAGCATTATTACGATACTTTCCCCCGTGATGTTCCTTATGGGCTTGAAATGGATCGCGGCGAAGCCGAACAAGGGCTTTATTATCATAGCTTTTGTGGTTTCTTTCATGTTTATAGGCCCCATCACGCTCATTATTCTTTCGTTCTTCGGCGTGCGCGAAATTTTCCGCCGCAGAGAATTTATGAAAAAAACGGAGCAGAAAAAATAACTTAACAATTTTATTTAGAAAGAGGATAAACATATGCCTGATAAGAAAAACATATCTCCTGTTTTCGGGCGTGCGCCGCTGGGCGGCATTCTCTGCGCTTGCTTCGGCGTTCTCGCGCTGGCGGCCTGCGCTATATGTATAATATATACGGAATACCCTCCGGAAAAGATAACTGTCTTTTTCCTCGCAGTATACATCGGCGTTATGATACTGATGCTTGCCGTGCACCTCATCGTTTCCGCTATCTCCCGAAAGGGCATGGCGGGCATGGCAACTTCCGTAACGCAGGGTATTTCCGTTCAGTTTTTGCAAAAACTCAAAAAACCCGTCGTTATCTGCGACGAAAAGGGAAAAATAATCTGGTATAACCAGCATCTAAAGGAATGTTGCCTGAGCGGCGGCGTGCTTTATAACAAGTACATAGACAACATCTGCGACGCGACTATTGAGCGTATTGTTAAAAGCGACTCCCAAATGGGCGCCGAGGTTCGTTTTTCCTCCATCGAAAATGCGGACGATGTCGAAAACGCGGTATATAACGCGCTCGGCTATGAAATAAACCTTGAAAACAAGCGTTATTATATGGCTGTGTTCACGGATATCACGGCGCTCAAGGAAGCCGAAAAAAAGCTCCATGAGGAAGATACCGTTATCGCCTACGCCATGATAGATAACTTGGACGAGCTTTTGCAGTACGTTCAGGAACTTTATGCAAACGCTTCCGCAGAGGTTGAAGCGAAGCTTGAGGCGTACTTCGAGCGCGTGGGCGGTTTCGTGCGCGAATACGGCAACAATAGATTTATCTGTATGTTCGCGGCAAAATATTTACCGGAATTTGAAAAAGACAAATTCTCGCTTCTCGACGAAGTACGCGAGATACGCGTGGGAGATTCTACCTTGCCTGTTACCATTTCCGTGGGAATTGCAAAAACGGGCGGCACGCTTTATGAAAAGGAGCGCGCGACTCAAGCGGCTCTCGACATGGCGCTCCAACGCGGCGGCGACCAGGTAGTTATCAAAACTCCTGAAGGCGTCGAGTTTTACGGCGGTAAAACGAAATCTGTTCAGAAACGCACAAAAGTCCGCTCCCGCGTTATCGCAAACGAGCTTATCGCGCTCATTTCCCGAAGCGATAACGTTATCATTATGGGTCACAAGTTTGCGGATATGGACTCGTTTGCTTCCTGTATCGCCGTTTCAAGAATTGCAAAATTCTGCGGCGCGACCTCGCATATCATAATAGATAAAAATGACAAAAACCTTCGCAGCGCGTTCCGACTTGTGGACGATAACCCCGAATATAACGGAATGTTCGTTGACCGCGCGCAGGCGCAGGACCTTCTTATGAGCGAAACGCTCGTCGTTGTGGTAGACGTAAACAACCTCGGTTTCTGCGAAGCGCCCGACGTTGTAAACGGCGCGCATAACGTCGTTATCATCGACCACCACAGAAAAACCTCCGAATTCGAAAAGAAACCGAATATCGTTTACATCGAACCCAGCGCGTCCAGCGCTTCCGAGCTTATGGCGGAGCTTTTGGAGCTTATACTCCCGCAGGGTACGCTCACAAAGACGGAAGCCGACCTGCTTTTCGCGGGTATGCTGCTTGATACAAAGCAGTTTACGCATAACGCGGGCGTTCGTACCTTCGGTTCCGCGCTCTATTTGCGCAGCGAAGGCGCTTCTCCCATAGACGCGCAAGCGCTCTTTAAAACGGATATTTACGATTTCTTGAGCGAAGCGAAGTTTGAAAGCAACGTTTCGATATACAAAAACGTTATTGCCATTGCTCTCAATGAAAACAACAGCGAAAATGCATCTATTCGCGTTACAGCGGCAAAGGCGGCGGACAGACTTCTCCACGTGGAGGGTATTTGCGCAGCTTTCACGCTTTGTCTGCTTGATGATGCGGTTCACATTTCCGCCCGTTCAGACGGTTCTGTGAACGTTCAGCGCATACTTGAAAAGCTTGGAGGCGGCGGTCACTTCGACGCGGCGGGTGCACAGCTTAGGGGCGTTTCCATGAAAGAGGCGCTTTCCATGCTCCGAGAGGCAATAGACGAAATCCTCGATATGCCCGAATAAAACAAAAAAGCACCGCAAGGTGCTTTCTTGTTTTATTCATAAAAACGCTGGCAAAGCGTTTTTGAAATAGGAACAAGACCGCTTTTGCGGTCTTGTTCCTATTAAACATAATGAATTTTATGAAATAAAATCCATTATGTCCATTCCGAGCATCGGCATAAGTCTTGTTATCAGTAAGCGATAGCGCATATATGGATGATAACGGAGCGCGTCCGTAAGAAGTTCTTCGCTTACGTGGACTTCTTCGGGAGTTGTCGCCGCACCCGCTGCTGTCATAAGCTCCATAAGATGTTCGTCGCTTGGGAGTGTTTCGAGGATGATCTTGCGGATATCGCCCCAACATTCTTTGAGCTTTTTGGGATCGACTTTATCTGTGATAGTCGGCGTGTTCACGCGCTTAACGTCCGCATGCATACGCTCGTCGTATTTGGAATAAACAACGTCCCAATCCGTTTTGTCTTCTGTGGGGTCTACCTCTGTTACGCGCTCTGCAAGGTTGCGGTACGCACGATTGAGAAGTACCGTCATAACGCCGACCTTTTTGCCGTGGAACTCGGGCCAGATACCGCGGTTGACCTTGTAACATTCAAGGTAATGGGAAACGACGTGTTCCGCACCTGACGCGGGACGGGAACACCCCGCGAGCTTCATGGCAAGACCCGTGAGAACGAGGGATTCCATAACGGCGCCTGCAGCTTCCTCGTTGTTTTCGCAAATCTTATCCGCGAGGGCGGATATTTTTTCAACAGCTTCTTTTGTGATATCTGCGATGCTTTCGCAGTAATATTCACCGATGAGGAGATTCGAAATCTTCCATTCCGCAAGGCCTATGTATTTTGCGACCATGTCGCCAAAGCCGGAGGCTTTAAGCTCCGTGGGGGCAGCGGCAAGTATTTTCGTATCGCCGATGATAACGAGAGGCTGTTCCGCTTGCCATGATTCTTTGAAATTGTTTTTGATAATTGGAGCGGTGTCGGAGGCAAATCCGTCCATGCTGGGCGCTGTTGCGAAAATGCAAAATTTTTTGCCTGTCTGATATGCCGTTACGCGGCAGATATCGTTGAGCGAGCCCGTGCCGACGGAAATGATGCCTTTCACGTCCTTTGAAAGTTCGATAAGCTCTTCTACCTGCTCCGCGCGGGCGTACATGAGGTTGTCGTATATCTGTTCTTTAACGGCAAAGCCTGCGCGATGCAGGCTTTCGCGCACGCCGTGCGCGGCGGCGATGGTATTTTCGTCTGCTACGAGGAGGAGTTCGTCCTCAAATCCATTGTCGCGCAGTATCTTGCCTGTGTCTTTTGTGATACCGCTGCCTATCTCAATAGCTTTCGTAAAAAACGTGTGCTTTTTGCCGCAGGGACAGTTTTCGAGTTTTTTTAGAATTTTGTTAAGATCCATAAAATCCACCTTCGTTTTCATTCGTTCATATATAAAAGTGTACTTTAAAAGTGCGCGCTTGTCAAGATTTTAATAATTATTAAATATTATTTAATCCTCTTGTGTTTTCGTTTCGTATATGGTAAAATATAACGGAACATTTGTTTTTTGAAAGGAGATGCAATATGGTTTTCCGCGCTAAACGTACATCGGAAAATATGGCTATCGCGCTTTTGGCGGGTGTGATACTTTATTTCGTTCATTCCGCCGCTGTGGAAATT
>JBGVFW010000179.1:0-33110 GCA_045121315.1 Eubacteriales bacterium | reverse complement strand
GGCACCGATAGGGCTGCCGCGCCCCGTCTTTTCTAACGCTTATAATATTTTCTTTAATTTTGATATGATTTGATCTACTTTATTGATTGCGGATTTCATATCATCAGCAGATATATCGACATTTGAAGAATGAACAATGTTATTTCTCATTTTCAAAAATTCTTTGAGAACGATACTTTCTTCTTTGTCAATAAAATTATTGCTTGATAGGTACTCAATGATCGAACGCGGTGTTGGAATTGAATTGTTTTCCGCTAAATCACTGACTATGCCTTCTAATTCTCTCCACTTTGTTATAACTTCAAAAGATAGTAGTTTTGTTGTTTCTGTTTGAGTGGAAAACTTTTGTTTAGTTGCATTTGCTTTAGACAGCGGCATAACAAACGAAAATGCCGATATAAACAATCCTACCACACTAACTACAATCGAAACCAAAAGCACAATTCCATCAGTACCGTGGAAAATATCGGATTTTATTGTGTAATACATAATAAGCATAATGATACCTAAAAACATATACATTAAGCCATACACGAAAAACATTTTCCTTCTTTTTTGCTGTCTTTGATAATTTTCAATCAGAGGCTTTTTTATTTCATTGTCAAGCCTCAAAAGCTCACTAATACTTATATCATCAATCGACTTTGAACGCTCTAATAAAGCCTTAAACAACAATTCTTTGTATTCTTCGGAAAGTTCATCAAGATATTTTTGTATTTTTTCATTATTAGGTGATATATTCATAAATTACTCCTTATCTTCAAACACAAACTGTAATACAGTTGAAACACAAGCAACAATTAAACAAATCACAAAAACAATAAGTTTTCCCGTCGCTTCTTCATACCCATTACTGTCAAATAGAAATCCCGTTAGCAACAAAGAAGCCCAAGAAACGATTTTAAGAAATAATAAGGTTTTGCCGTGTTTCTTTTTACTCGGAACTTTACTTTTTCTAACAGCCTGAATAACAATGTTACTTGTGATTTCTGTGCTTGCGCCATCTTCTCGGATAGCTTCTTCTATAAGATTTGATTCCTTGATAATATTATCACCATATTTTTCAAGTTGTTTTACCAGCTCTGCTTTTGCACCACTTGAAAAATTATCTATTTTGTCATTATCTATATTCACTTGAAGTGCCATATATCCACCTCCACGCTGACAAATAGCTAAATATAGATAATTATACCATAAATTTGTGAATTTTTCAACAGTTTTCGGCTTTATTCTCGCTCTGTTATCTTCTTTTTTGCTTGCCCGCGGTCAATCTTCAAAAAGCTGTCTATGTTCCGCTTCATTGTGTCATATTCCTTGACTTGCTTTTTGAGCTTGCCATAGTCGGCGTATAGAACTTCTTTCTGCTCGGTCAGCTTTGCATACTCGGATTGGAGCGCGGCAACGCTTGGGAGCTTACCGCCGACGTTGGCGGCGCGTAGTGCCTTTGTCGCCGCTTCATAGAGAATCAGATCACTTTCGTGCGCGACGCGGAACTGCTCTTTGTTCTTCGCCTTTTTGTACGCTTCATAGACGGGCTTTGTCTTTTGGTATGTCGTGATGTTCTTTATCAAAACCGCCATATCCGCAAGCCGTCTTTCTACGCCTTTTAATGCGTTTGCCGCTTGCTCGCTCGCCGCCGTGATTTCATCAATGCGGGCGATTAAATCCGTGTACTGCTCAATCTTGTTTTCGGTAAGGAAATTGACCGTCTTTGCCGCTTGTTTAAGGTTGTGAATTTTCGCCCATTGCTCATATCCTCGGCTCTGCTGTGCCTTGATACTGTTTTCAATATCAATAATCAAAGATACGCCCTTTTGCTCGATCTTGGGAGCTTTCGCGGCGCGGGTACGCTTGCCGTTGATACGCTCGGTGATTGCTTCCTCGGTATAGTCTGCACCGAGCGTTTTTAGACGGGTGAAACGCTCTTGTCCTTGTGCGCGGCACGATATGTATTTTCCGCGCTTGATCTCATATCCCGCCGCCTGCAAACGCTGTAATAATTCTTCAAAGCTCGATACTTGGGGAATGAGCGCGTCCACCGCGATTTTGAGCTTGGATTTCCAACTCTTACCCGCCTTGTCCGCTTGATATTCGGCATAGTGCTTGCCCTTGTTTTCGCTCGGCTCGACGACGGACAAACCGTTTTCGCGGCATAGCCGATCACTTGTATTTCGGATATTGTAATAGGTGCGCTTATTAGAATTATACTTGTGATGATCTACGAAGTTTACGGCGCAAAAAATAATGTGATTGTGGATATGCCCCTTGTCAATATGCGTCGTCAAAACGTATTCGTGCTGACCCTTTGTTACCGCGTCTGCAAGCTGTCGCCCGATTTCGTGGGCTTTCTCATATTCCACTTCGCCCGGCGCAAAAGATTGTATCAAATGGTGGGCAAAATTATTGCCTTTTTCCATAGCTTGCGACAATGTAAATCCGAACTCAATATCTGCCGTTTCATAGGAACAGCCGAACGAGGACACAAGGATTTTTTCGTCGGTCTTGGCGGGATTTTGGATATAGTCAAGTGCTTTGCTTAACGTGCTTTTAATAGGCTTAATCTTTGTAACCGCCATATTTCCTCTAACGCTCCTTTGATCTCTGCAATATCCTCGGCGTACACGTTTCCCGTGGCATTGACGCGGCGGGCAATTTGATTGACGTTTACGCCGATCTTCTGTATCTCTGCCGTCATAGCTTTTATGTCGGTATGATCGACCTTGATAATATATCCGTCAATGGCAATCTTCCGCAAATATGCCGCCATATTGTCGGTGGGTATGAGCTTCATTTTCTGTTCAATCAAAGCTCGCTCTTCCTCTGTAACACGGAACTTGATTTGTACCGTTCTTTGCCGTCCGTTCATCTGACGTTCTCCTTTCTTTGACCGAGGGTTTGGGACGCTTCCCAACAAGCAATTTTCAACCGAAGCGCGAGCGCGGCAAGGGCGAAAATACGGAAGAGGGTACCCACTTCCTATGCTTGCTACGTAACTTTATCCCCTCTATCTATATACACCACCTAAAATGCAATTTTGCCAAACAAACGGAGAAAAATTATAAAAAAGCGCGACAAACTCAAAAAATAAGTCTGCCGCGTTTCTGTTCATTTTCAGTTTTCCTTTTCGACTTCTACAACCGCTTTCGCCGTTTCCGTAACGATGTGTAAACCTTTATCACTCATTCCGTCAAGCAAAGTATCAAGCTGACGGCGCATAGTGCCTTTATCCGCGCTCTTGTCGGGGAAAAAGTATTGATCTACGGATATATCGTAACGGGTAACAAGCTCATAAAAGATTTGCAAGCTCGGTTGCTGTCCCTTGTTCTCAATGTTTGCAAGATAGCGGGGCGATATATCCATATCGTCGCTGACATTCTTGCGGGATTCGCCGCGCTTTGTTCTCGCCTCTTTTATAGCCTTTCCGAACGCCGTAAAGTCGTAAATTGGTACGGGTCTTTTCATACTTTTTACGTTCCTTTGTGCTATAATAATTCCTATCTTTATATTATACAGTTCATCTTTTAATTTGGATATGATTACACAATTCATAGTATTAGCCATTATAATTCCGCTCATTCGTTCGGTACGGTTTCTGTAATGAAACCAAATTAAACTTTTTTATGAATTTATATATGTACCCGATTGACATAATTCTTTTTTTATGCTATAATAGAACAAGCGTTATAGAACAATCAATCTTGATAAAGGAGCTAACATATATGCCACCAAAAGCAAAATTTACGAAACAACAAATAGCGGAAGCAGGGTTAGATATTATTCGTAACGAAGGTATGGAAAATCTGACCGCCAGAGCTTTGGGAAAAAGGCTTGGAAGCTCGGCTTGTCCAATATTTACAGTGTTTGAAAATATGGAAGAAGTACAAGCAGAAATTAACAAAGCGGCAAGAGCCGTTTATTCCGAATACGTCAAAAAAGGATTGGAAGAAGAATTAGCATTTAAGGGCGTAGGCACGCAGTACATTATGTTTGCGATAAAAGAGCCTCGTTTGTTTCAATTATTGTTTATGTCGGAACAATCTCAACAGCCCTCTGTTTCAAAAGTATTACCCGTGATTGACGATAACTATGAGGCAATCTTGTTATCCGTTCAAAACTGCTATAATCTATCCAAAGAAAAATCAGAACGACTTTATAAGCATTTGTGGATATACACACACGGGATAGCGGTACTTTGTGCGACAAATGTGTGTACCTTTGCGGCTGACGAAATTGCAAATATGATTTCCGAGGTTTTCAAAGGCACATTAAAAGAAATTATAGGAGCAGAACAATGATTACAGTATCAAATATTAAGAAGGCATACGGCGAAAAGAATGAGGTTTTGAAAGGCTTTGATTTGCAAATTACTGATGGAGAATTTACCGTTATTTTAGGTGCTTCTGGATCGGGTAAATCTACGTTTCTAAATTGCCTATCGGGGCTTGAACGTGTTGACGACGGTAGTATCAAGTACGATGATGTGGATATTACAGAACTGTCCGACACAGCTCTTACCAAATTCCGAAAGGATAATATCGGTTTTATCTTTCAACAGTATTATTTGCTCCCCAATATGACCGTTGAAAAAAACGTAAGAATGGGGGCTGATCTTGCGAATAATCAAGAATACAAAGAAATTATAAAAGCCGTAGGGCTTGAAGAAAAAGCAAAGAAATATCCAAGTGAGCTTTCGGGCGGTGAGCAACAAAGAGTATCAGTAGCTCGCGCTCTTGCAAAGAAACCCAAAGTTTTATTTTTGGACGAGCCTACGGGTGCGCTTGATGAAGAAACGGGCAGACAAGTTCTTGACTATATCTGCAAATTACATAAGGAATACGAATTTACCATTGTTATGGTTACGCACAATCAGAACATAGCTGAAATGGCAAATACGGTTATTAAAATGAACAGCGGTAGAATAGCCGAGATTTACTCCAATTCGACACAAAAGACCGCATATGAGATCGGGTGGTAAGGTTATGATAATTGGAATTAAAGACACCTTGAAGTTATTTGGAATATCAATCATAGCTTGTTGCGCCGTTTTTGTTTGTACTCTGTTTTTGAATTACAATATAGACCTTGTTTCGATAGAAAATGAGATCACAACAGAAGCAGGCATTTTGATGTATAACGCACAAGTTTCAATGGGAAAAGTCACGGCAACCGTTACAGGTGGTTGTTTGGTTGCAACATCTATTGTTATGCTTTTGTTCTATGTAAAAAACTATGTCGACACACACGGCAAAGAACTTGGAATACTTAAAGCCCTCGGCTATTCTAATATCAAAATTGCAAAACACTTTTGGGTATTCGGACTTTCCGTTTTTGTGGGTTGCATTTTAGGGTTTATAGTAGCTTTTCTCTATCTGCCTACATTTTATGAGATACAAAATGCAGAGGAGCTTTTTCCCGAACTCACCCCGCAGTTTCACCCTTTTTTGACATTTGCTTTGGTGGGTACCCCTACAATCGTTTTTACTGTTATATCGGTGTTATTTGCATACTTCAAGTTGAAAAATCCCGTATTGGATTTGTTACGAGAAAAGCGCGAAAGCAAATCAAAAAACAGCAAAGAAGATAAATCGAATACTCCATTTTTGAAAGGATTATCACGTACAACGCTCAAAAGTAAAAAGACACTTGTTTTCTTCATTGCATTCTCGGCGTTTTGTTTTTCAGCTATGGTACAAATGTCATTGTCTATGAACGAACTTGCAAGTGAAACATTTGCTTGGATGATCTTGTTGATCGGATTGATACTTGCCTTTATAACTTTATTTCTCTCCCTTACAAGTGTTGTAAAAGGTAATACGAAAACAATTGCTATGATGAGGGTATTCGGATATGAGGATAACATTTGCAGTCGTGCCATACTCGGAGCGTATAGACCTATCTCGTATATCGGTTTTGCAATCGGTACGGTTTATCAGTATGTATTACTTAAACTTGTGATGACCTTTGTTTTTGCCGATATAGAAAATATGCCTGAATATAATTTTGATTTCAAGTCTCTTGTAATTACGCTAATTGCGTTTGTTATTACCTATGAGCTTATTATGTATCTATACTCCTTGAACATAAAGAAGCTATCTATTAAGAGTATAATGTTAGAATAGGGGCACAAAATATATGCAAAACACAGAATTTATTTTGTGTCCCGTTTGCAAAAATAAAACCCGGCTGAAAATGCGGGAAGATACTATACTTGAAAACTTCCCGCTATTCTGCCCGAAATGCAAACAAGAAACGCTTATAAGCGTTAAACAATTAAAAATCACAATACACAAAGAGCCCGACGCAAAGACGCAGAGCCTATAAACCGCGCGATTACACGCGATTTATAGGCTCATTTTGTTTTGAGCGTAACGAGGCACATATAAAGTGATCGGCGGTTTGAATATATCAAGCCGCCGTTTGCGACGACTTAATAACCACACACGGCGGTATCTAATGGAGGTACGCCGTGTTAATTTTTTTCAATACTCACCCGCCTAATATCTTACGGTCAAAAAAAGCTACACCCCACCGTCGGGATATTACGGCTATGAGTATGAACTGACAATTCAACTTAATACTACTTACAATTCTTTTTGCGCTTGTCCGCGTCTTTTCGCGGGCGGGCGCATTTTGCGTTTTCGCATATATCGTTCTCGCTCGCCGCCCTCTTTCATTCGATTTTGAAACTACCACAAACGAATGAAAGGAAAAAGAAAAATGAGCGACAGAAAAAATTTTTTAAGAAATTTTGCTTTTCGTTTGGCATTTTCGACGGGTACGCCGTGGAAGGTAGCCGAAAGGGGAAAAATACCGAACTGCCCCCCGCAGAAGAAAGGGGGTGAATGTTATGGATTATCCTAATCGGTTGGAATGGCAAACCCGTTAACTGCCTACCTTATGACCGATGAACAGTTTGACGCCTACCTTGTGTATATGCAGACAAAAGGCAATCGCCCCGACCTATTCCCATAATTTTTGAAAGGAGATTTACAGCCTATGGCAAACAGCAAAATTGACCGTATCGACAAAGAGATTTTGAAAACCCGCGAGAAGATCAGCGAGTATCAAAATAAATTGCGCTCCCTTGAAGCGCAAAAGGCAGAAGCCGAAAACTTGCAGATCGTACAGCTTGTACGCGCTATGCACCTAACCCCCGCCGAGCTTTCCGCTTTGCTCGCAGGCGGTGGAATCCCCGGCATTGCGACAGTACCCGCAGAAGATGAAAACGAGGAGGACAGCGACAATGAAGAATAAAAACATTTTCCGTATGACGAGCGTATTGCTCATTTCCATTATGCTATTACTTAAAAAGATCGGTGATTGACACCATTGCAATTTTTGATTTCCAAACATAAAATCGGGAGCAGGCGAATTATTTACTGCTAAACCCGCTAAAACTGTTACGGTTTTTAACGGTGCGGTTTCACTTTCATTCATCAAAAAATGTAAAATATCATCATCGAAAAAATCTGTATTTTCTCTTTTTGATCGCATATCGTTAAACGCATATTTTAATAGCATTTTTTGAATTAAAGCATAATCAAAGTTTATATTGAGTGTATCATCAACACCATACTTGGAAAGGAAATATTGACTGATAAAATTCTTTGCATAACTATCAATGTATGAAATTCTTTGGTTGTTACACACGGCACATACATCGTTTACCATAGGGTCAGCAGGATATATTTTCCCTCTATTGCTATCTATGGTTAAAAAACATTCGGGGAATAAATCAAGTATGCCACTTGAAATGATATGTTCTTTGGTTGGTTTCGATTCTTTTTTACAGTACGCACAAATCATATTATCACCTCACCTATTCAATCATTAACAATATAATTATAACATATTTTCTTGAATTTTTCTACCGTTTTCCCGCTTATTCTCTCGCAGTAATTTTTTTTCGCTTGCCCTCGGTCAATCTTCAAAAAGCTGTCTATGTTCCGCTTCATTGTGTCGTATTCCTTGACTTGCTTTTTGAGCTTGCCATAGTCAGCGTAACGCTCCTTTGATCTCTGCAATATCCTCGGCGTACACGTTGCCCGTTGCATTGATACGGCGGGCAATCTGATTGACGTTTACGCCGATCTTTTGTATCTCTGCCGTCATATCTTTTATGTCGGTATGATCGACCTTGATAATATATCCGTCAATGGCAATCTTCCGCAGATATGCCGCCATATTGTCGGTGGGTATGAGCTTCATTTTCTGTTCAATCAAAGCCCGTTCTTCCTCTGTTACACGGAACTTGATTTGTACCGTTCTTTGCCGTCCGTTCATCTGATTTTCTCCTTTCTTTGACCGAGGGTTTGGGACGCTTCCCAACAAGCAATTTTCAACCGAAGCGCGAGCGCGGCAAGGGCGAAAATACGGAAGTGGGTACCCACTTCCTATGCTTGCTACGTAACTTTATCCCCGTACTCTATATAACACCGCAATTTCAAAATTGCCAAACAGACGCAAAAGAAAAACACCGCAAACTCCGTAAAGTCTGCCGCGTTACTCATTATAAATCAAGATTAAATTTTCCCTATAATTCGCGTTATTCACACAAATTTACTTGTTCTATCACCGAAAACAGCGTATAATGGTTATATAATAAAGATGTTAAGCTCTTTTTGATAAAATCTTGATATTTGTATGTTATTATTATCGGGGGAACGGAGGTGTTAAGCGTTGCCGAGAATTTTAATTGTTGATGATGAAAAAGATGTTGTTGAGCTTCTTTGTAATTACTTTGATTTATGCGGTTATGATGTACTATCTGCTTATGATGGAAAAAAAGCACTTGAAAAAATAAGTCAGAAGCCCGATATAATACTTCTCGACGTTAATATGCCGAAACTAAACGGACTTGAAGTGTGTAAAAAGATTCGGGAATTTGTTTCTTGCCCGATTTTGTTTTTAACGGCGAATGTTGATGATGTTGATAAAATAAACGGTTTTTCTGTGGGCGGGGACGACTATATTACAAAACCTTTTTCGCTTGATGAATTGGGTGCCCGTGTTTCTGCGCACTTGCGCCGAGATATGAGATTGCAGAAAAAATCCGATTTGAAATTCAATGACGATTTAGTAATAGACTATTCCTCAAAAGCCGTCTATTTCAAGGATAAGCCGATTTCCTTTTCCAAAACGGAATTTGATATTATAGAACTGCTTTCCACAAATGCGGGGATTGTTTTTGATAAAGAACGTATATATGAACGCTTATGGGGATTTGACAGCGACGGCTACTCTATGACGGTAGTTGAACATATCCGAAAGATACGGGCAAAATTTACAGAAGCAGGCTGTAAATCATACATTGCAACAGTATGGGGGTGTGGTTATAAATGGGAAAACTAAAGAAAGTCATTTCAAGAATACCGCTAATGCCCGCGCTGATCATCGTTATGTCATTTTTTATCATAGTAGCGGTAATTCTTTCAAAAACAACAATGAGCTTTGTAAGTGAAAAAATACAACTCATTGAGGCAAAATATATCTCGGTTGAACAGGAAACCGAGAAAGTGGGCGAATCGGAATATCGTGTTACGCATTATATAGGTCGTCTTCCGTTTTCCGAGGAAGATAAACAAGCGTATGATTTCTACACAATGATCTATGAGTATTCCTCTTTTTTCTGGTGTATTGTCAGTATTGCGATCGGTGCCGTTATCTTTTATTTCGGTAAGCTACAAAAGCCAATAAAACTTTTAATAAATGCTTCCGAAAACATTTCCGATGATAACCTTGACTTCGTTGTAGATTACAGCGGAAATGACGAGCTTGGACAGCTTTGTTCTTCTTTTGAAAAAATGCGGTTGTCGCTTGTGGATAATAACCGAACGATGTGGAGAATGATTGAGGAAAGACGAAAACTCAACAAGGCTTTTTCTCACGAACTCCGAACACCGCTTACTGTTATGAGAGGAAACGTCGAGCTTCTTGAAAAGGTCTATATGAGGTCAGACGTTTCGGAGGAAAAAAAGGCGGCAATATTGAGTACCGTATCAAAGAACATAGAACGAATTGAAAGCTATGTTTACAGTATGGGTACGATGAGCAAATTGGAAGATCAACCGATACAAATTAAGTGTACCCGTACAAAAGATTTTTCAAATCAATTAGAAAAAACATTGGAAATGCTCTGTCAAGAAAGCGGTATTGAATCTCACTTTGAAATCGCGGCAGAATCCGAGAACATAAATGTTGACGCAAATATAATTATGCAAGTATTTGAAAATATCGTTTCAAATGCCGTTCGCTATGCCGTAAAGTCAATAACCGTATCTTGCTGTGTGTCGGAAGATCATCTGATTATCTCCGTATCAGACGACGGGACGGGCTTTTCGGAAGAAGAACTGAAAACAGCGACCGCGCCCTACTATACGGGAAATCAAAATGATAGTGAGCTTCATTTTGGGCTTGGTCTGTATCTATGTAAAATACTGTGTGAAAAGCACAAGGGCGCATTGAAGCTGACAAATAACGACGGCGCGGGTGCGTGTGTTGTCGCTTCATTTTCTTGCAAATAATTTTTCAGTTATGATATTTTCTTGATATTTGAATGTTAAAATAACCTTGCTACCGAAAGTGGCAAGGTTATTTTTATATCAAGGAGTGATGATTATGGGTAAAATACTAACTGTAAAAGGTATATCCAAAAACTACAAAATCGGAAACACACAAGTCCACGCGCTCAAAAGTACGACTTTAGATATAAACAAAGGCGAGATTGTTGTTGTGATCGGAAAAAGCGGATCGGGTAAAAGCACATTTCTTAATATTCTCGGTGGGCTTATTGTCCCGGATTCGGGCGAGGTACTGTTAGACGGCAAGAATCTTTATAAGCTCGGCGAAAAGGAACGTGCGAAAATCCGCAATCAAAAATGCGGCTTCATTTATCAAAGTTTCAATCTCATAAATGAACTGTCGGTTATCAATAATATCAGACTTCCTTTTGACATAGCGGGAAAGCCGTATGATACCAAAAGAGAACGCGAACTTCTTGCGATCTTGGATTTGGAAAAGAGAAAACATTTCTATCCGTCGCAATTATCGGGCGGCGAAAGACAGCGTACCGCAGTAGCAAGAGCTTTACTAATGGAGCCGTCAATCATTCTTGCAGACGAGCCGACGGGAAATCTTGATCTTGAATCGGGTAATAAGCTAATGGCATTTGTGAAGCGCACCAATGAGGAACAAGGACAAACGTATGTTATCGTAACGCACGATCTTGAATGGCTGAAAATTGCTCATAAGGTTTACAGAATGAGCGACGGAAAGTTAGTCCGCGAGGTACAGCAATGAAACATACATTGAATTTAATCAAAATATCCTTAAAAAGTCTGCTACGAAGAAACAACGGAAACAAGCTGTTGCTTGCGGCAATCTGTATTCTTACGCTTGTACCGATGTTTCTGTATAATACGACAAACAGTATTATTACGACCGTAAAAGAACAGAATAGCATAGTTTACGGAATATACAACGAAATATATTATCGGGATAAAATATCCGATCTTTCAACACTCACCGATGATGAATTTGAAAGTCTGTTGCCGAATTACCGATACCAAAGCTACGGTGTGTTTTACACGGCTGATACCATAGCATTAGAGGGCAATAAAAATCTCAATTTAGGATTTGCGGACGCAGAAGCAATACGGCTTGGCTGTATCACCGTAAAAGAAGGACGCTTTCCCGAGGGCGATAATGAAATTGCTTTGACGGAAGGTATTGCAAACGAATTGGGGGCTAACGGTGTAGGTCAAGAGGTTACGATTGATAATCAGACATATACACTTTGCGGAATCGTAAACGACTTCGGGCGTTTATGGCCTCGCGGAGAAAAGCAGATAGAAGATAATATTACACCCGTCAATGGTTTTATCACGCAAAACCGCCTTGAACAAGTTTTTGATAAAAGCCACAGTATCACACAGCAAATTGTAATTGAAAAAGAAACGGGTATTGTGAATCCCAACGATGATACGTTAAGGCTGTTTTCAAGCAACAAATCTTTTGATGTAAGTGAGAACTTTTCTGTCCCTCAAAGTTTTATGATCTTGATGTATGTAATTTCTTTATTGATCGTAATTACTATCTTGATTATGAACAAGACAAGGCTTCTTGCGAGAATACGGAACTACCTTTTGCTCGGTATGAATAAGCGGGATATTTTCTTTGTGCTTGTTTTTGAAACGGTTTCTATTCTGATACTCGGCGTGATAACGGGTAGCATATTCAGCTTCTTTGCAACAAAGGGTTGTTTGAATTTGATAATGGATAGCGAATATAGTGCGCCTATATTTGATTTCAATTTGGAGTTAAATGTTTCACTGATACTCTCCCTTTTAATAGGGTTAGCAATCGTCTTTATTGTCTATGCAATCTACATTGTAAAGCAAACCGCGCTTGACAGCGAGATCAGCGGAAAGCATTACAAAAACACCAACACCAAAATAAGCATATTCAAATTGGATATGTTCAAAAATCGCAAAGCCATTATAGCGATTGTACTGCTGATTTCATTATCGTGTACGCTGTTGTCCTATGGAATTACTTATAAAAACTATTTTACGGAGGATATAACGGACACCGATTCAAGCTATGTGAAAAGTGATTATGACTTTCAGTTTTCCTCAATGCTAATCAATGCACCGCCTCTTACAGATAAAGTCACGGGAGAACAAATAACTCCATTGCTTTTTACAAACAATTACGAAAAGAACGGGGCTAATCAAGATTTTATTGATTCCGTTGCGTCCATTCCCGGAGTTTCAAAAATTTTGGCATACCGAGAAAATCAGAAAATGAACCTCTTACTGACAAATGGCAGCATTGACAGCTATTTTGACGGTTGCGATTCTATTCTTGACGGCAACTACAATATGGCAATGTCTATGAGTATCAATAATTATGATCTCATTTGGAATACCTTTAACTATAAAGAAAATGACGTATTGGTAAGTAGTGAGATCGTCGGTTATAGTCGGGAGAGCTTGGAAAAATTAAAGGATTCTGTTATTGACGGCGAGATCAATATAGACAAGATAATGTCGGGAGAAGAGGTCATTCTCCGTGTTCCCTCATACAAAATAACGGAGCAAAATTTCGGGGGAACGATTTTAAGGGGCATTATTCCTACGGAGTACGACGATCCCGACGCAATCAATATGACACAGTTCAAGGTCGGTGATGAAATTACACTTTCGGGCTTGCTTACGGACGAGCTGTTAAACGGCGGTGTTGCGGAATCTGATATATCTTTGTTTTACCGAAAGGACGTAACCGTAAAAGTCGGTGCAATTATCCGTTCCACAGACGGAAAACTCATATCAAGCAGGGCGGGAGCCGCTTGCTCGGTGCTTACAGCAAATGAAGCATTGGACGAGTTGGGAATCCCCGCCACCTACAGCGTGATTAGTATTTATACCGATATTGACGCAAATAATACGGTGATCGCAAATGAGCTTCAAGAATTGGGGCTTGATTATCCGAATATGACGTTTGAAAATTGGTCGAGTGATGTCAGAACATATAAGGTTTATAATCTGCTTGTATCAATCTTTTCTGTAACATTCATAGCTATACTGCTTTTCGTAACATTGACTATGCTACTGTTTCAGCTTTTCATCAAAACAAGATTGAGCCTTTCGACATATACACTTTACCGTATTAACGGATTGACTTTCGGAAAACTGATAAGATCATTGCTTTTGCAGTTGCTTGCGGTTTATTCCGTGGGAATTGTTTTGTCGGTGCCGATGACGTGGCTATTGATTAAAAACGGTTTCAATATTCTAAACTCAATAACCTACTATTTTTCGCCGCTTAACTTCTTGTCGGTTATATTGAGTGTGTTTGTGCTTATGTTTGTTTCGTTTATTCCGAGCTTGATATTGCTGTATAAGCGAAAGAATAATATCCTTTTAGACTAAATCAAAATACGCAAATAAGCGTGGTATGGCAAAGAGCCAGACGTTTGACGCGGAGCTATGCCATTATTGGAGGTGAAAAATGGTTGACAATCGAAAAGAATCTTTATGGATTCGTTGTCCGATCTGCAAAGGGAAAACAAGGACCAAAGTGTATGAAGATACTGTTCTTGTAAATTTCCCGTTATACTGTCCGAGATGTAAACAAGAAATTCGGATAGACGTTGTAAAATTGAAAATGGTGTTAAGCAAGTGAGCCCGACACAAATGTGCAGAGCCAGCTTTCCGTTCAAAACGGATAAGCTGGCTCTTTTTCATTCGATAGGTAATGCGTTTTTGTCGCGTAAAGCCGTAAGTACAGATTGGAACACGGGAATGATAGCCGCCGCTTCTTCCTCGCTACATTCTTCGATCAGCACACGAAGCTGACGGAGTGCGGGTGATTCTCTGCGTATTTCGGGATTAAAGATTTCCCTTGCGTCTATCTTCAATGCGCGTACCAAAGGATATAAAACTTCCATTTTGGGATTGCCTTTATAGTTCTCAATGTTCAATACAGTACGTACATCAACATCTGCTAAATCGGCAACCTCATTTTGAGTAAGATCTAATTTCCCACGGGCGCGCTTTACGGCATCACCTAAAGGACGTGAGTAGTCGTGCATTGCAATTCACCCCCTATATATTTTACAATACATCTTGTTTCGATTGTATTCGACACAATTCATCTCTTTGCTGTACTGCGATACATACGCAAGGTGGAGGGTGTTTCAAAATGATAAAATGCAAAGAATTTAGTAAAAATTATTCAAATATGAATTTCAATGTTTTCCGCAGGGTAACTATGCCTATGTAAGTGTACTGCGGTTCACTTTTACATATTTGTGCGCTCGTTCGCGTCTTGCAAACGGGCGCATTTTGCGTTTTAGCATATATCGGTGTCGCTCGCCACCCGCTTTCATTCGATCTGAAAATAAAAAATCGAATGAAAGGAATAACAAATGAGCGACAGAAAAAAATTTTTGAAAAAATCACCGTTTTTATTTGGCAGTTTTCAAAATGCGGTGGTGTGGGTAACGAAAGGGGAAATCAACCTATCACCCGCTTTCGCGGTTGCGAAAGGAGGTGAATACCTTGAATGAACCAACTCGTACCCAATTTCAAGTACGTTGTGCTTTTAACGGCTTTTGCAAAAAGGCGTTGAAATGCGAAGCGAGCAATGCACACAGAGATGTGAAACGCTATCAAAAACACTTTGTCAGCTTTTCCGATCTGACGCCCGAAGAAGAAAATCAGCTTTACACGGTTGACGCTCCAACTGACGGCGAAGATCACGACAATTCTTTCCGTGTGGGCGGTAAGAGAATTACCCCCGAACTGTTAGCCGAAGCTCTCCGTACATTGCCCGAAGAAAAGCGCAATGCTGTTATGCTGTACTACTTCCACGATATGAGCGACGCGGATATTGCCAAGCTCTATAACATTCCGAGAAGTACGATACAGTACAGACGGACAAGCTCTTTGGAAACCCTAAAACAATTTTTGGAGGAACGCGCAAATGATGATGAAACAAGCGAATGGTAATATCAGCGATCAAGACGAGCGCGGTTTATTGCCTTATCCCGTCATTGTAGCCGCGACAAAGGGCGACCCCGAAGCAATGAAAATTGTCATACAGCATTATGAGGGGTATATCGCTTCTTTATCCGTCCGTAAGCTCCGCGATGAACGCGGCAATACATATTACGGCATTGACGAGGACATACGCGATAGACTACGTTCAAGGCTTATGCGAGCCGTTCTTGATTTTGAGGTTTGATTAAAACGTGCGCTTGCGCCCACCCCTTTCCGCGAGCGTACAAAATCCTACCTCTCACGTTCCTTGACAAAGAAAGCGACGCAAGATAACGGCGACGCAGTATAGGGCAAATCGGATACATTCTTTTTGCTCCGAGCCGAGCGACAGGTGCGCCACGACTTCCCACAGGGGAACGAGCGAGAAACACAGCGTCGTAAAATAAATTTAGCAGTTTGTGGGCGACGACAAGCAGAAAGGATAATGATACTCCCTTATAGCCACAGTTCGAGCGTTAAGAGCGTCGCAAACGATGGGTAAGGTTGCCGAGAGAGCAAGGGTGAAACTCCCGTGGAGCTATGCTAATAGCCGTCCGATTAAAGCCCCTTTTTCGTATTCAAAACTTTTTAGCCAAATTAAACGAAAGGGGGTTATCCTATGGCAAAAAAGGAAACTACAAGCCAAGCCGCCCCGATGTTGCCTATGCTAAAAACCGTAGAGCAAATGAGCAAGGTTAGCGGCATTGGTGAAAACAAGCTCCGCGAGCTTATGGATAGCGGCGAGCTTGAATATATCCAAAACGGAAACCGCCGATTGATAGCCGATTCTGCAATATGGGATTGGTACCATAGAGCAAAGACGGCGGCAAAATCCCCGGCTACGCAAGGGGGTTAAGCTATGGCGGTATCATCAAGACAAGTACAAAATAAACGTGATAGTAACGGTGTTCTGACGGGTAAGCCAGGCACCGTTTACGACGTTAATATCAAATACAATTCGCCCGAAGGCAAAAAGACCTATTCCAAAAAGGGCTTTGCGACCAAAAAAGAAGCTACACAGCACGAAGCTGAAATGAAAACCAAGCTCGCAAATCCCGTCTATACTCCCGTTGCTTCCGCACAAGGTAAGCAGACGGTCAAGGACTATATGGAGGAATGGGTGGAGATACACGGCAAAGCAAACTTGCGCCCAAGCACGTTTGCAAGCTACAAGGGCTATATCAAAAACCACATTGTACCGAACATCGGACACGTTCAACTCAATCAGCTTTCGCCCGCTATGCTTGACAATATGTTTCAAAAAATGTTCGATAGCGGATTGTCAAACAGTAGCGTCGGATATGCTCAAAGAATTATGAGCGTCGCATTGGAACACGCAAGAAAATATCACTACATAGAACACAATGCCGCCCGTGATGTTATCACGAAGTTTGGCAAGCAGGGCAAGACACCCGACCCGTACACCATAGAGCAAATGCAAGATTTTATGAGCAAGGTTATCGGTACGGAGTGGGAAATGCCCGTTATGCTTGCGGGTATGTACGGCTTGCGTATGAGTGAAATTCTCGGTTTGCGTTGGGAAAACGTCGATTTGGAAAAAGGCACGTTTGGAGTAGTCGAACAATTACCGTTCAATCTTCCGCGAGGAACAAAAGAAGTATCGGAAATGGCACCGACAAAATCCAACGATAGAATATTGCCGATCACCGATCTGACGCGCCCATATTTTGAGCAAGCGAAAAATCTGCAAGAAAGGAGAAAGGAGCTGACAGCCGCCGCAGGGACACCGTATTATGACAATGATCTTGTGATCTCAAAGCCCGACGGCGCACCTTATCGGCGCGACGTTGTTTCAAACAATTTCGGTCAGCTTGTACGGCACCTTGAAATGCCGCATATTCGTTTTCACGATTTGCGGCATACGGCGGCGACCAATATGCACCAACTCACGGGCGACTTTTATACTGTCGGTGAGATCTTGGGGCATACGTTAAAAGGTATCGGAATGTCGCTCGGTATCTCAACCAACCTTGAAGCAGTAACAGCACAGTACGTTGACGTGCGCCTTGAACGTAAAAAATCCGTCCTTGACGTTTACCACAAGGCACTACACCCGCCGAAAGGCGACGGAGAAAAGAAGCAAGGCGACGGCGGCAAGGAAGAAAAGCCAAAGAAAAAAAGTAGTGATATAGAGCTATAACGGGAATATCTCTTTACAGCTTTTCACTACTTTTTATAGGTTTTTAAGACATTCGGGCACCATAAGGGCACCACAGTATTCATTTTTTATGAATTAACTGAATAGAGCAAAACACCGAGGGCACCACAAATCAGGGCACCAAGGGCACCATTCACAAAAAGCGGGCACCACCAAGACAAAGTGAAAACCCTTGAAAACGTAGTGTTTTCAAGGGTTTTTGGCGGAGAGGGCGGGATTCGAACCCGCGTGCGATTGCTCGCAAACTGATTTCGAGTCTTTTAGCCATCTTACAAAAATCGGGAGGTTTTGTAATGACTTCTGGCAGTTTTATCCTCGGTAAAAACCGCATAATACAAGGCTTTTTACCTTCAAAGCCTTGAAAAATCTGCATTTTTCAAAAATGGGTTCGAATCGACGATTTTTCGGATTTTGGGAAGAAAAATGGATAGATTGGGAAGAAAAAATGATAGAAGGCAACACACCGAAGAACAAACTTCAAACCGACAAATTTGTGTTCGAGGTGTATCAAATGAAATATCAATTTATTGATTGGGATAGTATTCCCGATGTAATAAACAAAGATCAATTCTATCGGATTTGCCATATCAGTAAATCGACTGCATTACATTTGCTAAAAAGCGGTAAGGTTCCTTGTGAGTGGACGGGCAAGAAAACACGATGCTACAAGATTAAAAAAGAGGATGTCAAAGAATATTTACAAACCCGTGCCGTCTATCCTGAACTGTATTCTGCCCCAAGCGGGTGGTACGGAAATCACTATGTGGCAAAACTCTCAAAAGAGCTACCCGAAGAAGTGCTCGGATGTATGCACGCCTATTATTCAAAGTTTTTAAAGGATTATAATGACGTTTTGACTGTCAAGGAAGTTATGGATTTGACCGGATATGCTAAAACAACGATAAATAATTGGTGTAATAGAGGTTATCTGAAATCATTCCGTAAAAGACAAATATTCTACATACCTAAAATCTTTCTTGTTGATTTCTTCTGCTCGTTGACATTTCGCTCTATTACTCGAAAAAGTATGTGGCACGTGCAAACGCTGAATGATTTTCAAAGAAAAATGAAACAGAAAAAGTAATGTACGATTTAAATTTTCGCACACTCGCACCTATCTTTTGATTTTGCTAAACTATAATCGAAAGGCAGGTGCATTTTTTATGGCACGATTTATCGAAGAATTTTATTACGGCAACATCGATCCACAGGCTCGTAGCACAAGACAAAATAAGACGGTGCAAAAGGAAATGGCTGTGCTAACCAAAACCGAAGAACAGCTCACCAACGCCCTACAGGATGAGCAAAAGAAATGGTTCCTCGACTTCTGAAACGCTTGGAGTATCGTCAACGGCGAATCCAATCTTGATAGCTTCATTATGGGCTTTCGTTTAGGAGCAAACTTCGCCTACGATGCGTTCATCTCGACCGAAACACCGTTTGAAGATCTGCTCAAGGAATCGTAAAGGAGGATTACATATGAAATCAATATTTGAACAACAGGGCGGCACTTACACAATGCAAGGCGATTACCGCTTGCCAAACCTGCTCCCACCCACCGAAGAAGAACGCCCCATCGGTGTGTGGGGACAGCGCAGGCTAAACTACTTAAAGCACTACCGCAAAGTTTTATATTATAATCTACTCACTTCCGGCAAGCTCCATTCCCACCTCGCAGACGCCGAAGAACAAGCACAGGATCTCTTTTCTCGGCTCGTAAAAGAATACGCCGAAAAAGAAGGCATCACCGAACAACTCAAAGCCACCAATCAAATGAAATGGATGCAGAGGATGAATAGCATCCGAGAGCGTGTAATGGAAACTGTCTATTCAGACATGGTGTTCGTATGAGAAAACGAAAATACTACCTACGCTTGACCAATACAGAACACCGCCTCATCCTTCAATGCTTGTTGGAGTACCGCAACAAGCTAATATCTCAAGGTAAATACACTGACGGCGTTGATGAGCTCATAATCAAATACGCAAAATGATAACAGGCACGGGAGTCAACCTCTCGTGCCTGCTTTGTCTCAATTACAAAAAATTAAACATTAGAATCTCGAACGTTTAATACCCCTTCGACCACATCAGGATTGTTTATCGATGTAATTTTATAAGGTATCTCTAAGATTTTGTCTTTAACAAACAAAATTGATGGAAACGCTACTGTTGTATTATGCTTTATATAATCTACCTTCAATTTAACAATATAATTATCGTCATGGGAATATATCGAATAGCAAAAAACATCATTCAACTCTTCAATAAAATCGTCGCTATAGTTTGGAATATATCCGGGTAATCCATAAGGACGAGGAGTGTAATTGGAAGCACGATTTCTTTCGGATTCGGAATATGCAAAATATTCGGATGTACTGTTAATTCCAAACAAAACGCTCATATCACAATCGTTTAAGAGATATCCCATCTCACTATTCTTGAATTGAGGAAACTCATTCAAAGTCAATAGTGAGTTTTTAGGGATAACAAAAGATATTTCAACATCCTCATCTATTGCTTTCCCACAATTTTGAATAGCCAATCTTATGCAGAGTTTGTTAGAAAACGCTTTTTCAACGGGCGCCCAATCCAATGCGTTGGATATGGCTTCGTGCAATTTTTTGATTTTTCTATATTTCTGTATTTCTTCTGAAGTTCCTTTTAAATTTGGTCCGGTCATAATATTTGAAGTCAGTGAATCCTTACTGAGGTTGCCCAAATCAAAAAAATCATCGGGAAGCCCTAACTCCAACTGTTCTGCAACTGTTATGATAAATTTTCGTTCTTCATCATCTATATCTACTGGACTTGTAAATCCAGAGAAAAAAGCGTTGTTTACAGTAGTTCGTTTGCCTACATTGATTCCTGCAATTTCTTGATACATTGATCGAATTATATCAAGAAATTGATGCATTGTTGTTTGGGTGTTTAACCTAAAAGGATATACGGATGCTTCTTCTGTTAGCTTGCCATTTACATCGATGCCCATTAGTTTTAATTCAGAAACCCTGTCAGCTGTTATCTCTTTCAACTTGTTATCAGATAGGAAGTGCCTCGAAAGATGGGCGAAAAACAGTTTCTTAAACTCGTCATCCGATGAATATGTAAAATAGATGCCACGATCTTTATATTTTTCACGAAATGCTTGAATTTTTTTGTATCCCTCATCATTCATCTGAGACGGAGAAATGGGTTTATCAGAGAAATACATAAATACTTGCTTTCCGGATTGAAGCATAATTTCAATTTCTTCTTCCGTTCTGGAACCATATTCATCCGTAGGTGAACCGAATTTGGTCCAAAAGATTGCGACGGCAGCATCACATTTATTTACGAACTGCTCATTCAACAAAGCTTGTGGCTTTCCACCGGATTGTGCATAGGAGCTTTTACTCCAATGTCGAGTTTTTATTGTTATACCTAATGGATCAGCATACAATTCGTTGAATTCATCAACTGCGGCTTCAATCAATGTTACTTCATCTCTTACATCACCGGGACAAGAAATAAGAAGGTTGTATAACGTGACACTTTGCGCCATTCAACGCACCTCCCACACCGTTTCGTCGCCGCAGATGTTGCGGATTTTCAGGCGAAGCGGTTTCTTTTCGCTACGGATGCGTCCGTCCCAAAACTCTTTAGTTTTATTGCCGTTGACGATAACAAAGCCGTTTTTGTCGATCTTGATCTCGCTATCGGAATGCCATTCGCCATCGGTTGCGGTGCAGTCAACGCTCAGGAACTCGATAAGCTCCAAGCCGTCCTCGCTGATTTCAATGGGTTTATAAGGCTTCTTTGCCGAAGAGTTGAGAAGTGCCTTTTGATTAAACTCGGCAATTTTAGAAAGAACTCGGTCGCTGATGAATTTGTCAATCGTTACAGCATAGCCACCGAGAAGATCCTCGTTGTTTTCTTCGGCGTGGAACTCTGCATAATCACCGATAATAACATCATCAAGAATTGTTTTGAGGTCACGAAGTTCAATCTCTACGTTGGTGCTGTCATCCTCTTTAATGAACTTCAAAATCTCAGCTTCATCGGTGATGTCAATGTAATAAACGATTACTTTCTTAATACCAGCATCCAAGTCGGGAATAGCCTGATGAATAATGCGGTTCATCGTAACTTTATCAAGCAACTTCGATGCGCTATCCATAAGATTGGGTACATATACAGGAACCGTGCCGAGCTTGCTATCGGAAATAGCACCTTCCCAAAAGGAATCAAGAGAATCCTCGTTTTTTAGCCCAGGAATCAATGATTTGATTTTATCCATTGTCTGTACAGGGTTGCGGTAGAGCTGTACGCCGTCTTTGATTTCAAGCACATCAAACTCTGCACCGTCAGCAACAAGGCGATCACGAGTAGTCTGAATAGAATTCAGACCGATGTCGCAATGAATAAACTTGCGATTAAGTTTATTAGCTACAGCAGCGGTGACACCGCTACCACCAAAAAAGTCAGCAACAATCATATTCTCGTTTGAAGATAACGTTAAGGCTCTTTCTAATAACTCTTCAGGTTTTTGTGTGGCGTAATTAACTATTTCGCTATTGCTACCTTTTAATGTTGAAATGTCTGTCCACAAATTATTTATAGCCTGACCTTGATACTCGTCAAGATAAATTTTCTTATATATTTGCTTGTCTTTTGAGTCTGGAAAATGCAAATAACCTAAACGATCTAACTCTTCCATTTTATCACGGGTGATTGCCCAACCGTTAGGTGGCATTTTGTAACCTTTATAATCGTACATTAAGTTTGGTCGAGGATTTGGGCTTCGCATAACAGTAATCATATATCGTCTGCCATCTTCGTCAGCATATTTGAACTGTTGATTTATATATTCTTCGGAAGCTTCTGTGTAAACCGGATTAATAATATACTCGGAAGATTTTGCATACCAAAAAATATTGTCATACGCAACAGAAAGAGAATTCATCGAGCCTAACGCAGTGCCGCCTTTTCGACGCCATACAATTTCATTTATACAATTTGCTTCCCCAAAGATTTCATCCAAAAGGATTTTTACATAAGCGCCGATATGATAATCTAAATGAACAAAAATTGTGGCCGTTTCGCTCATAACAGACTTAATCGCCATAAGATTTTCGTACATCCAGTTGAGATATTTCTCTTTATCCCAAACATCGCCGTACATTTTTTCCTCAAAGGCTTTAAGTTCGTCAACGTCAAGCTCCTGCTCGGCTTGGGCGATAACTTCTGCCACCTTGGGATTGCGACGAATATATACCTTCTTTGCATAATCGGCACCACTTGCAAAAGGAGGATCAATATACACAAGATCAACCTGAATGCCTTTTTCTTTAAGATAGGCACAGGCAGAAACACATTCGCCACGAATGACCATATTACCGTCAGCATTTTCGCCTACGGTTTCCTGCTTCTCCATTTCATATAAAGGCATGCCACGTTGGAGCGTCATCGAAATATCGTCAGCACCCTTGTATCTCAATATTCTGTTAAAGTTACCGAGCACAGCTTGTCCTTCTACCGGCTCCGGTATAAACGGTACATATTTAATCGGCATTATGCTTTACCTCTTTTTCTTCGAAATATTTTATCATTTCTGCAGGAAAATCTGCGTTTGTATTTAGATATCTACACAACTTTTCTTTATCAGATGAATCTAATTTATAATAAGCTAAAATACATGATACATTTACTTGGTGTAGTGAAGTAAAAATTAACTGTAATGGCAAATCTAAGTCTAAAGGTGAAAACATACATTTTATATTTTCATTAGGAACATTTTCGCCTCTTGCAGAAATCATAGAAAATATACTTGCGTGATTATATGCGTGCGATTCATCCACATAAGCATAGAATTTTTCAAGTCCTACATATTCGGCTAGATTAAATAAACTGGGTGCCTTTATTTCATCACATTTCGCCCATTCGTATGGTTTTTTCCCTTCCCATCCAAACGCAGATTTGTTTTCATCAAATGCCTTTTTTAATTCATCAAACCTATTTGAATCAAAATATGCTAGATTAAGATGTTCTTTATATGTATTGAGTTTCTTAAAGCATTTATAATTAGCTGTATTTAGATACGCAATATATTTTGGAGCCAATTCAGGTATTTTTTCTAAAACTTTAGATATAACAGATAATTCATATAGAGTTCTCCATCTTGCCATAGCTCCAGAAGCAGAACCTATTGCGATTAAGGAAAGAGATTCAGTAAATATTTTTATTGCTTTTTCATGTAATCGTAATAAAGCAAACTGTAAATGTGGCTTATGTGCTTCTGGAATAAAACTATCCAGAGCACATCCAAGTTCATATGAAAAGTCCGAAAACCCTGATGCTATATGTATTGGTAATGTGTAATTGTCGTATATAATTTGGTAAAGTTTTTCGAATGAACACTTTGAATTCTCATATGCTTTTTTGTTCATTTTCACAAAATCCGGAATCATTATACCTCCTCAAAGAACTCACATATTTTCTGATGAGTTAATGTCATTCTATCCTTTTCAGGCAGTGCATCTTCTAAATACAGGTAGTCAAAGCGCTCGTATCCGAATGCTTTGTTATTCTGCTTAGAAAACTCGGTTTCCATAAAGGCTTTCTTATCCTTGAATGTAGGATCTTTAGCATAAATTTCGCCCTTGGTTTCTACAACGATAATCTTATGAATTTTACCGTCTTTACGCTTGATAATCAGGAAGTCAGGGGTATAGATGCCAATGTAACTCCACTTGCTTCCATTCTTCTTATAGCACTTGATCTTAAACTCGGTCATAGCACGGTCGCCGTTATAGTAAACTTCCAAACCAAGATTTTCAATCTCATCAAAGGACAACACTTCTTTTAAGAATGTCTGTTCAAATCCGCTATCGGTACGATAGGGCAGATAATGGAACGAACGGTCTTTGTTTGTGTGAGAACTGCTCTGCGCTCGGAGTGTTGCTGCCATAGCCGCATTTCCGTTTTCTTCAAGAAAGCGAATGGTTTCTTCCATTTTGGGATCAAGCTTTAGCTTGCCTTTATCATCCTTGATAATGTTTTCTACCACGCCCTGCGTAGGATAATAGTCTGTGGGCTTGTCGGTATACACTTCGGGAGTGAAGTTTGCGATGTTCAAAAGATTTGCTTCTTCGGGAATCAGTTCTTCGGTAGTATTAAAGTCAAATTTATCGCAGAAGGCTTTGCGTATATTGGTTTCAACCAACTTGCGGTTATATTTAGAACTGTAGTAACGAGAACCGTCTTTTTCGTAGGTGATTATCTGATATACTGACGTTAATTGTTCCGAATACTGCATCAATTCTGTAACTGTGGGAGAGCCAAAACCGCCCTTCATAATTCCGTATATCCAAGAATTAAAAGTGGCAGATTCGGTGCCATACTCTGTATCATCAACTGTGATACTGGTTTTGCTTTCATCCATTGAAAGATCGGTAGTTTTGATAATGCTGTCTGTAAGGCGTGCAGAATCAGCCGAAGCTGCAATCGTGTTTGCAGGATCAGCCTTTTCGACAGTAAGGGTATCATAATTGATTTTAAGCTGATAAAAATCAACTTTAGGAAGCTTCAAATGTGCTGTGCGGTTATAACGTTTCAACGGTGTTTTGCTATTGTCAGCAGACGAAAACTCCTTGAGCGATATATGATGCTGCTGTTCGAGCTGTACATTTAATTTGTCAGCGTTGCTTTCATTCAGATAAATAAGGGCAGTTTCGGGATTGCCTTTAATCACCTGACGCAAGCAACGACAAGAGGTTTGCAGAACCATATTAGTGGGGCAGTCACCCTCTTGAGAAAGGATGATACCTGTAAGGCTACGGCAGTCCCATCCTTCTTTACCAATCTGTACAAGAAGGACAATGCGAATCTTGGAAATAGACTTATCCAAGATATCAAACTGCATTTGGCTGTCGGCGGGCATTTTATACTGCTTATTGCCCTTATGGAATTTGAGGATTACATCCGTTCCAAGTCCGTATTCTGCAACAATTCGAGATACCAACGGATAGACAACTTCCTCTAATTTTTCGATAGTACCGCAGTAGATACCAAGTTTTGCGGTTAGTCCATCAGCATAGACAGTATCCTTGTATGTATCAAGGAATTCTCTGACACCTTTTTCGATAATCAAACTGCTGTCGGCGATATCTGCAATTTTAACGATAGGACATTTTAAGAAGTTGCCTACGCCATCAATAAGAGGATAGTAGTAAACAATATTTGTGATCTCAGCAGTACCAACAGAAAGAGAATCTACAACCTTGAACTTCTCTGCTTTTTCAAGATAAGGTGTGCCGGAAAAACCGATAACGGAGTTGACGGTGTTATTCTGTGCCCATTTGGTTACAACGGCACGAAGCTTTATTTCATCGCTAACAGCGTGATGCACCTCGTCAATGAAGATGGAAAGGGACGGCAATTTACCGATAAGGTTACGGAGTTCATTAGCTTGTCTGTCCTTGTCGTCGTCACTTTCTTCAAACAGACTGATCTGACCGTTTTTCTCTTGAATACGGTCAAGGATAACCTTTTCAGCATTTGTAACAGCGACCAAACCGAAAAGCTCAGAAAGCGGCTGATGATTAGCAATCTTCTGAACATTCGGATTCTTGGTTTTGTTTGATTTGTTGGCAGTCTTTCCCTGATCCAATACTTCAAAGGAGATCATTCGCTTAATATCTGTTGCCGCAGGTTCAGGAATGATCCACGCAGGGTTAAAGTTCTGAATAGTTTTAAGACTCGGTACAACAGAGGATTTCAAGCCGGAAGGCGCAAATATGATAAAGTTGTGCGCAAAAGCGGGATTTGCAGGCTCATTGAGAGCAAAATATAAATCAAGATAGATAAATGCCGCCATCAAATATGTCTTGCCTGCACCCATCGGAAGGCTGAACAGATAATCGGTATAGGAAACACCGTAAAAGGCAGTGCGGAAGAAACCGTCATAGTCAATGCTTGACGGATCTTTCTTGATTTGCTTTTCGAGCTTTTCGGAAACCTGTTCGCCTTTATCGTTAGTTAAACGAGAATATTCAAATAATGCCGTTGCCGCAGGGTTTTCCTCTAAGTATTCACGAGTTGCAGTAGATAACTCTATGTCGTTCAGATTGATAGAATTAAAGCAGCCATATCTAAAAAGAAACTCCAACGGCCTACATTCGCAACCGATTTTGAGGAACAGATAAACCTTGATCGCTTCAATCTGAGCATCTCTCATTTGCCCGGTTTTCTCTATATATTCAATTAAATTATGAACCGTGCATTGTTCTGAGTTGTACCACTCTTTGCACTTATTCTCTATCATTTTGTAGAACATACTGTTCCTCCAATAATTAATGTTTTCGTTTCTCACACATATCTACAAATTTCGCACCAATGGCACCGATGAATATGGGCTTGAGGAAAAGATATATGTGGGATAATAATTTGATAAAATTACCACTTATACATTTCGAGAAGCGTTTTTACAATCTTGTCTGTTCTCGTGGTTATATTATCAACAGTCCACTTTGTTTCGGTTACAACATCCTCGTTTAAGAACAAGCCGTTTCTGTACCCGATATCTTTCGTCTTATCTTTAGACTTTCTATCTTTTTTGTGCTCAAAAGACATGTTGGAAAGATTTTGATTATATCCGGTTATTGTTAAGTTGCCAATGGTATGCACATAATCGGCTCTGATTTGGATCGCTTTAGCTTTATCTCCGTTAGCGATCATATCAACCCATTCTTTGGGGATATTTTCGCCTTCGGGGAATATATGCTCAATAGTCCATACATACTTGTTACTTGTGTCTCTTGACCACAAATCGGAGTATATCTCCTTGGTTTGATGCTGTGCTTCAATATTGCACAGAACAAAGCGAGTTGCTTCGGGGTTCTCATCGTAAATAGGTCCACGAAGTTTTTCTTCAAAAACTTCATCTGTTGCGGAAACCGACTTGAGCATATCTTTGATACTGGAAACAATTTCAATGCCACTTTCGGATTTGATTTTTGCAATAATATCGATAAACAACTGTGTCAGTTTACGAGTATTAGGAACGTCTGTTAAGTTTCTTCTTACAAAGAATACAATCAGAGTATCAACTATTGATTTAATATCAATATCTGAAAGGCAGAGGCTTTCTTGATTGGTCAACAGGTACATCAGCAACAAATATGAAGGAGCGCCGGAAATCCTTGCTAAGTTCTGTAAGCTTGTTGTGTAAATATATTCGTCATCGGTATTGTTGACGATAATCGAGTATTTATTGGCTTTTTCAGAAAGGTTTTCTAAGAGGGAACGATAGTCACTCTTAATCATCTTTTCATAGATGTCAATCAGCGTTGTTCTTGTAGCCAAATAACCGAGGTAATACTTCTTGTCGGCAGATTTATAGGGAGCATTCAATTCATCTCTAAAGGCATTATAGAATTGTCTGAAGAAACGTTCCTGAACAGAATAATCATCTTGACCTACCGCTTTTAATATCTGCTTCCATTGTTCATAAGCATTATCTGCATCAGCAGAGTTTTCAGCTTGAGCAATGAGAGAATTTTTGATTAAATCGAGAGCAGAAAGCGGAACACCTCTGTGGTTAAGAGATTCAAAGAGCATATAAGCGTCTTTATTGGTGTCTACTTCGATTCCAACCAGTACTGCCGCCTCAAATTTTCTGACAATCTGGAATAACGCACCTATATCGGTAATGTTGGGGTTATCAGTTTTGATTTCCTGTACTTCGTCGGCAATCAATTTCAGGAAATGACGATAAGCTTTCGCAATTCTTCTATTACCGAAATTCGTAGGTTTGGTGTGCTTAACTGTGATAATACCATTGTCGGAAAGAATATAGGTATAATCCTCGTCATTTGAGTTCTGTTTTTGGAGCAGAAGTCGCTGATTATATTCGGTAATTTTACCGCCGGTTGCGGTGAATTTCTGCTTTTTGTTTGCAAGTTCATTTCTCAAATTTGATAGTTCGCTTAAATCATCTTCATCCATTTGAGATTTGTGTTTAGCAAGTTCAGAATAGAGAGCTGCCAACAATAACGTTATTGTTGAAAATCTTTGCTGTCCATCTATAACTTCCAAAACAGTTCCATTGAGCGAACCGCTGTTTACACAAATATAAGAGCCGAGAAAATATCCAAAGTCATTTTCGGTTACGTCATTAAAAAGGGCATCCCATTCTTTGATTCCCCAAGTATATTCACGTTGGTATTTCGGTATTTTATATATCTTATCGCTGGTTATTGAAAATACATCAGCGATTGTCGTTTGTGATACGGTTTTTATCATGATCGAGCACCTCGTTATTACACTTACCTTTCTTTAGCTTAAATTGCTATCTCATCCAAAGTATCAATTTGATACTTTGGAACCCTATAGTTGATACTTTGGAATTTTACAAATCTTCCGTCTTAAAGGTAGTATAACCTTCGTAGTAGTAGCTGTGGTCGATGCCTTTCATATAGACTTCATGGCTATTGATATCATCGGTCAGAGCAGCCTTTAGAATATGCTTGATTTCGATATCCTTAATGGGGCTACGCTCCATAGCTAAAAGATAATCTTCTTTATCCACCTTGCTCCAGTCAACGACCTTGTGAAGCTCGGTCTTGAAAATGAGATCGAGCCAAATACGAGTGCTGCGCCCATTTCCTTCTCTGAAGGGGTGGGCGATATTCATTTCCACGTACTTCTCCACGATCTCATCAAAAGTGGACTGCGGCATTTTATCAATGTTAGCAAGAGCCGCTTCAAGATACATCAAAGGAGCAAAACGGAAGTTGCCTTTAGAAATGTTTACGGTTCTGATTTCTCCGGCAAAGTCATAGATCTCGTCAAAGAGATACTTATGAATTGCCTTGAGGGCAGAAAACTTTCCTGCTTCCAATTTATCAAGCATCCCGCTTTCAAAAAGCTCAAGAGCCTTTTTCTTGCTGATACGTTCTTCCTCACGGGCAAGATCTGCGGAACTTGTAAGTCCCAATTTATTTTCAAGTGCCATATTGCACCTCCAAATTCTAATTACTTATCAGCCGCAACGCCGGATTTCATCCAGGCATCGACTTCGCTGACTTTGAATTTCCACAGTCTGCCGATCTTTGCGGCGGGCATATTGCGACGTTCAATCCAGTCGAGAACTGTATCACGGCTAACGCCCAAATATTCCATAATCTCTTTCATTGAATACCAGCGTTCAAGGTTGTTATCCATAGTAGAACCTCCGTTAACAAACTTTCTTTTTTATAACAAACACATTAGCTAATTCTGTTTCAAAAATGTTTTCAACAATTAGTCCAATCGCTTCTACATACAATTGAATGTTCTCTGGTGTATCTGGATAGACTGTAATTGTTCGTGTGCCATAATCAATGGTCTCATTTTGATTTTTATCTATTGATACAACGAACACGCCATCTGTCTTTAAAATTTCTGACACCTTTTTTATTGCAGACAGCTTATCGCTTATATGCATAAATGTCAAAGAAGAATAAATAACATCGAACTGCTTTTCTTCAAAATCAACCCTGAGAAAATCGTCACACAAGATAGTAACATTTTCAAATTGCGAAAGGTTGAATTTTGCCTTTTCTACAGTTTTGGGAGAAATGTCAACTCCAGTAAAATGATAGCAAAGAGGAGCAACTTGTATTGCCAACCTTCCTGTTCCTACTCCTATTTCCAGAACATTTTTATCGTTAGATAACCCCATTGCATCAATAAATCTCTGACCATCCCATTTATCCATATATGTTTTCAATTCATCTGCGTCATAAATAGGATCGTTACCCTCGTCTATTAGTAAATCATAATGGGAAATAACTTCTTCTATGTTTTTGCTGTTTTCTAAGAACTCCGGATTCCAATCATATAGGTTTATTTTTTCCACCAACTCTTTCATGTTTCTAATCTGAGAAGAAGCTTTTAATCCTTCTTGATAATTGATTTTTCCACTAAGAATTAGCCCAACCATATTTTTATCCAAAGTATCAGCTAAGATTGATAATGAAGTCACCGAAGCATTAAGCATATTAACTGTAGTTGCTATTCCGGAGGGGACAGGTTTTGAAAGTAATTCATCTCCCGCAATTTTGCCTGCTCTATTAAGAGATCTTTTCACAAAATATGCATTGCTCAACATGTCCAATATTTCTTCTAAAGACGAAAGGAACGCACTAGTATCAAAAACCTCTTTTTGTATAGAATCAGTAACCAATGACATATGGATATTCATGCTTTCGGATGTTTTAATAATTTGTTGACTCAAAAGCTGAATATAAGCGGCCTCTTCATCCATATCGTCGATTAACGCTTCTAGATCTATTAGCTTTCGCTCTAAATCATAGTTTTCTGCATTTATGACCAACTCATAACAGTCAATGCTTTTCTCCGCACATACCTCTGTTATGAGTTTTTTGCACAACTTATCCATATTCAATCCCAAGGTTATGGATTTTACGCAAGGCAAGTTGATAAATATCGGGGTGTTTTCTTCCCCCACATTAATAATTCTCCATTCTTTTTCATAATCCCAGCATGTGTTTTTACACAGCATGTAAGAGATGATGTTCATGATATCAACATCACAATTTATTATTTTGCCACCATCTTCAAGAGAAAAGCCACCAAGGCCTGCATCTTTAATTGAAATGGTTGGGCGGTCTTTTGTATAATTAACAGGATATATAAATCCAACAAAATCCTTAAGTTTTGAAAAATCATATTCAACACAAAATCCCGCATAAGAATTGGCATAATGTGACCACATCAATTGATTATTCCAGCCGCTTACGCTGAAACAAGAAACTGTTATTTTTGAAAGGAATTTTCGTATTTCGGGAATATATTTAGAATCACGCATTTCAATGGCTGCATTATGGAGTTTATCCAACATCTCATCCATTTTTAATATTTCTAAGATGTTTTCTTCTGATATTTCAACATCACCAAGATTAGCTACCAGTAACATAAATGCATAAAGTGATTGACCCAAAACCGATTTTCTCAAATGCTTTGGCACTTTAGAACTTAATACTTTTGCATTTGATTTTATAAAATTAGACAATGAGATATTTCTTTGATGCATGATTGTTTGTTTTTGATATAAATACTGCTTTAGTTCTTTAATAGCAAGAATCAACTCTGCCATCTTACCAAAGGCTCTGTGCTGAAGCAATGTGGATACCAAGGCCTTCGTTATTTCGTCCGTACTCATCGCATCGACTAACATAGCAATACATTCAGAATATACTTTTTCGGCTGAAAAGCCAATCATCGAATCAAACGGGTCATTCATATTCAATGGTGTTTGAGCGTAAACAACCCCATGACGAATATTTTCTATATCATAAATTGTTTCTGCGTCCCTTCTGCAAGGTCTATACTGATAGAATAATCCGCCAGCTTTCTTTATGTTTTCCTGCATGCTTTTTGCTTCTTTTTCAGATGACATATTTTGATTAGACATTGCATCTCCTTTGCTGATCTACAGACTGTACGATTTCCTTTATTGAATACCAGCGTTCAAGGTTGTTATCCATGGTGAAACCCTCCGTTTTCACAAAAATACAATTTTACATCATATAGTATAACACAATTCTCAGAATTTTTCAAGGTTTAATATGGGTTTATTCGGGGTTGACACGAAAAAGTCATAAATTGTACGGCAAAAGAAAAAGCCTTCTGCCGAAAAAATCGGGAGAAGGCTTTGAAAACTATATGTAGAATCAAACGAACGACGGGACAAAGCGTGGATGCACACGGCGGTTATAATCCTTGTTATAAGTAGAAAAAAGAGATGAAAGCTTGACGATGTGCACGTTATCGTAATTGGTGCTCAAGGTCCAGTAACTATCGGGGACACGATTTATAGTGCAGATAACGTATTCATTCTCGTAAAACGGTCTGTCTTTCGTGGTACTGCTCTCAATCTCTTTCCAGAGTTTTTGAGTGAGTTTTCCACCGGGAGTTGTATCGTAATAGGCATATACTGCCCGCTTTTTCTCACAGGCGAAATCAAATGTCACGTTACCGACCTTGACGTTCCGATAACTTAAATCTTTGGTGTCAATGTAGTCAGTTGAAATGGAGTTTATGTTTTTGTCTAACCAATAAACACACATCTTTTTGTAAAACGCAGAAAGGATCTCGTCGTTAAAATATCGCATAAAGCGATCATAAACATCTTCGCCAAAGCTACCGTCTGCTTTTGGTACGGCGGTCAGCAAAGTTTTATACCACAGCGCAATATAACTGTTTGCCGGATAGTATTTTGTATGACCGTTCTTTTCAGGTTCCTTGCGGACAATACCAAATTCACACAGCGTTTTAACGTATTTATCGCATTTGTTTTTGGGATAACCCGAAAATACCGCAAGCTCGCTGATGCGGTTATAACC
>JBGVFW010000178.1:0-4590 GCA_045121315.1 Eubacteriales bacterium | reverse complement strand
CCCCTCCGCGGGCGCGTCCGAGCTTTTCGACCTCTGTTGGGGCGAGCCGGAGGATATCGCGGAAGTTTTCCACAGCCGTGGGTATAAAATAGTCGCGGCGGACAAAACGAAGGACGCGGCGTCGATTTACGATACGGAAATATCTTACCCCGTTCTGCTCGTTGTTGGCGGCGAAAAGAGGGGCATTTCAAGCGCCTTTTCGCAAACTTGCGATAAGACAGTCATGCTCGATTACGGCAGAGAGTTCCGTGCCGCGCTTTCCGCGGCAAGCGCTTCCTCCATAATCGCGTTTGAAATTTTCCGCCAAAACAGAAATAAGGAGGCAAAATGAGCCTCCCCGAAAAAATAAACGATAACGTTTCCCTTTTCCAAAACGAGGGCTCGCTCGCCTTCGGCACGGACGCATATCTGCTCTCCGCATACGTTAAAAAGCAGACGAAAGCTCTGGCGGCGGAGTTCGGCGCGGGCAGTGGAGTTATATCACTTTTGCTTGCCGCTCGCGGAAAACTTTCCAAAATAACCGCTTTTGAAATACAGGAGAAAATTGCCGCCATCGCGGCGAAAAATGTCGAGCTTAACGGCTTTTCGGAGAAAATAAGCGTCGTTTGCTCAGATATACGCGAAATACCGAACGAGCATTTTGGCAGGTACGACCTTATCTTTTCTAACCCGCCTTATATGCGCGCAAACTCTGGCAAAATCTCCGAAAATGACGCGGACGCCGCTTCGCGCCACGAAATTTTTGGTACAATAGACGACTTTGCAGCGGCGGCGTACAAGCTACTCAAGCACGGCGGCACATTCACGCTCGTGTACACTCCCGATAGGCTCCCTACGCTCATTTCCGCGCTCAAAAACGCGCGTCTTGAGCCAAAACGCATGACGCTTGTGTACCCGACGACAGAGCACGTGCCATGCACAGTTTTAGTCGAAGCAAAAAAAGGCGGCGCGGACGGCATCTTTCTTACACGTCCGCTCATTATATATAAAGACAAGTCGGATTTTTCCGACGCAAACTACACAGATGATATGAAATACATCTACGAACACGGTGATTTTAATGAATTCTACAAAAAGCCCTGAAATATTCGCTTCCGCGGAAGAAAAAAACATTACCGAAAAAAGCACCCTCTACCTTGTCGGCACGCCCATCGGCAACCTTTCGGATATTTCCGAAAGAGCGAAGAAAGTTCTTTCCGAGGTGGATTTCGTTGCCGCAGAGGACACAAGAGAAAGCGGCAGGCTCCTTTCCTGCTATGGTATCCGCAAGCCGCTAATAAGCTATTTTGAGCATAACAAACGCGAACGCGGCGAATACATCGCCGAAAGAATACAAAGTGGCGAATCCTGCGCGCTAATAACCGATGCGGGTATGCCCGCCATCAGCGACCCCGGCGAAGACATCGTTCGTCTTTGTGCCGAGAAAGGTATTCGCGTTTCCGTAATACCGGGACCTTGCGCGGCAGTTTCTGCCCTTGCTCTTTCTGGACTTTCCACGGCAAAATTCGTTTTCGAAGGCTTTCTTCCCGTCGGCAAAAGCGAACGCAGAGCGGCTCTTGCTGACCTTAAAGACCAAACTCGCACAATAATCTTTTACGAAGCACCGCACAAATTGCAACGTACGCTCGACGACCTTTTTGAAGCGTTCGGCGACCGCAAGCTTTCTCTCTGCCGCGAACTGACAAAACTCAATGAGGAAGTTATCCGCACAACGATAGGCGGTGCCCGCGAATATTACGCGGAACATTCGCCGCGCGGCGAATACGTCCTTATAATGGAGGGGGCTTCGGATGCGGAGCTTAAAGCCGCCGCTTTTTGGGCTGATATGAGCATTGAAGAACACGTTGAACATTATCTTGCTGAAGGTCTTTCCAAAAACGACTCCATCAAAGCTGTCGCCCGCGACCGCGGAGTTGCCAAAAGCGAGATATATAATCAAGTTATGATAAAATAAAAGGCTTCCCCTTTGGGGAAGCTGTCCCGAAGGGACTGAAGAGGTTTATTTTTTCCGATTTTATATCTATTTAAAACACCTCTTCCGCCTCGTAAACTCGGCACCTTCCCCAAAGGGGAAGGCTCTTCAAACACATCAAACAGTAAAAAACACTCATCATCGGAGGTTTAAATAAAATGGAAAACAAAACTTTTTACATCACCACGCCGATATATTATCCCAGCGATAAACTCCATATCGGTCACACCTACTGCACCGTTGCAACAGACGCGATGGCGCGCTACAAACGCCTTAAGGGCTACGACGTTATGTTCCTCACGGGAACGGACGAGCACGGTCAGAAAATAGAAAAGAAAGCAAGCGAAGCAGGCGTTACACCCCAGCAGTTCGTAGATAATATCGTTGAAGGTGAAAAAGGCGTTAAAGACCTTTGGAAGCTTATGAACATAAGCTACGACCGCTTTATCCGCACGACAGACGATTACCACGTTGCCGCAATTCAGCGTATTTTCAAGAAAATGTATGAAAAAGGCGATATCTACAAGAGCACATACAAAGGCAAATATTGCACCCCTTGCGAAAGCTTCTGGACGGAAAGCCAGCTTAAAGACGGTTGTTGCCCCGACTGTGGCAGACCCGTTATCGACGCAGAAGAAGAAGCATATTTCTTCCGCCTTTCCAAGTATGCAGGCCGCGTGCGCGATTTGCTCGAAAACACAGATTTTCTTCTTCCACGCTCCCGCGTAAACGAAATGATTCACAACTTCATCGAACCCGGCCTTGAAGACCTCTGCGTTTCCCGCACAAGCTTCAAATGGGGCGTTCCCGTTGATTTTGACGACAAACATGTCGTTTACGTTTGGATAGACGCGCTCTTCAACTATACCACCGCACTCGGTTTCCTCAACGATAAATACCCGCAGAGCGATTTTGAAAAATTCTGGCCCGCAGATGTTCACTTTGTTGGCAAAGAGATCGTTCGTTTCCACTCCATCATCTGGCCCGCTATGCTCATGAGCATGGAAATGCCCCTGCCCAAGCACGTTTACGGTCACGGCTGGCTCCTTTTGGACGGCGGTAAAATGTCCAAATCCAAGGGCAACGTAGTTGACCCTTACCTCCTTGCGGAAAGATACAGCGCGGATGCACTCCGTTACTTCTTACTCCGCGATTTTCCCTTCGGCTCCGACGGTAACTTCTCTAACGAGCTTCTTATAAACCGCATCAACACAGACCTTGCAAACGATATCGGCAACCTCCTCTCCCGCACAACAGCTATGGCAGATAAATATTTCGGCGGCAAACTCCCCGCAGAGCAGGCTGAAGGCGCAGAAGACGCAGAGCTTCTTGCTATGGCAGGCGCACTTCGCGATAAGTACGAAGCGCAGATGGAAAAATACGCGTTCCAGTCCGCTCTTGCGGAAGTGTTCGCAGTAATTGCCCGCGCAAATAAATACATCGACGAAACAGCGCCCTGGGCTCTTGCAAAGAATGAAGAAACAAAACCCAGACTTGCTCGAGTGCTCTACAATCTTGCGGAAACCTTGCGTATCTGCACGGTACTCCTCACACCTTTTATGCCCACAGCTTGTGAAAAGATCTTCAACCAGCTCCGCGTTCCCGCTTCTCTTCGCACTTGGGAAAGTGCATCTTTCTTCGGTCTTATGAGCAAGACAGCAGAGCTTCACAAGGGCGAAAATCTCTTCCCCAGAATTGACGCCGCAAAAGAGCTTGCAGAGCTTGACGCAATCCAGGAAGCGAAAAAAGCCGCAACCGCTCCCGCAGAAGAAAAGAAAGCGGAAGCTCCCGCTCCCGTAGAAATAACAGACCACGAAGAGGAAATCAGCTTTGACGATTTCTGCAAGGTAGAGCTCCGCGTTTGCAAGATAGTAAACTGCGAAGCAATAAAAGAAAGCAAAAAGCTCCTCAAAATAACGGCATTCGACGGCGAAAGAGAAAGATGCATCATGTCGGGCATTGCAAAATGGTATAAACCCGACGACCTCATCGGCAAAAACGTCGGCGTTGTTGTAAACCTCGCCGCACGCCCGATGATGAGCGGCAAATACGTAAGCGAAGGCATGATCTTCGCCGCAGATACGGCAAGCGGAGACGCTTCCATCGCATTCTACCCCGACGATACCGTTGGCAAGAGAATCCACTGATATGGCTAAACTTTTTGACACACACGCACATTTTACAGACGAAAAGCTCTTCGGAAACGAAGAGCTTCTTCGTGATATTTTCGCCGCCGACGTAGGCTATATACTCACGGCGGCGGTAAACGCGGAGGACAGCGCAAAATGCGCAGACCTTGCCGCGCAGTATGAAAATATGTACGCTTCCGCAGGTATACACCCCGAGGAAATTTCGGGCATTTCCGATATTTCCGCCGAAGTCGCAAAGCTCGAGCGCTTCATAGCAAACAAAAAAACCGTCGCCATCGGGGAGATAGGTCTTGACTATTATTGGGATAAAACCTACATCGCAGAGCAGAAAAAACTCTTCAAATATCAAATGGAGCTTGCCGCAGAGGCGGGGCTTCCCGTCCTCATTCACGACAGAGAGGCACACGGTGACACGTTTGACATAATTAAAAAATATGAGGGCAAAGTAAAAGGCGTTATGCACAGCTA
>JBGVFW010000177.1:0-2434 GCA_045121315.1 Eubacteriales bacterium | reverse complement strand
TGCCGAGCAAAAATGGGAGCTATCTAAAAGACGGGATCACTACCGTATAAAATAATTGTGAGTTGTTAAAGATGGGAGCCCTACCATAAATAATTGGGAGTTGTTAAAGGTGGGAGCCCTACCACGCAAATAAGGAACCGTCGGCTGTGTTGTCATAGGATGACACAGCCTTTGATTTTGGGAAACAGGAGGTAATAGAGTGAAACCGTATGAGCTGCATTTATACACAGTTGACATGAAATACATAAGAAATCTCGCGAGCGTCGATGATCATGTTCTTTCTGTTTCACCGCAGGTGGGAAAATCAATTAGACCGTTCTTAGGAATCGTTGTGTTGGTAAACGGGCGAAAATACTGTATTCCGCTTAGTTCGCCGAAAGAAAAGTATCATAGCAAGACTCAGCCTGATTTTATTAAAATTGTGGATGAGCGCAAGAAAGATAAGAATGGCGCACCAAAACTGCTTGGTGTTCTAAACATCAACAATATGATTCCGGTTGATGAGAAACTCCTGCAAAAAATCAATCTAAAAATCAATCCGTCTGACACCTCCGAATTAAAGCATCGAAAAGGGCTATTGGTTGATGAAATTCGTTGGTGCAGGGACAATTGCGACCTGATTTCAAGAAAGACACAACGCATTTATGATCTTGTGACACAAACCCCTGAAAAAAATCTAAGGGTAGTTAAACGTTGCTGTGACTTCAAAAAACTTGAAAAAGCATTGGACAAGTACATTAAAACTGAATAGAGTTCGTCACCTGAAGAATGCGAAAACAACGGCTGTGTTGCGGAATAACGACACAGCCGTTGTAATTATTTTGCTTTGATTATAAGCAGCTCAATCGCCGTGCAAAAGGTTCTTGTGGCAGGACGCACTTTAATCGCCAAGAAGCTTTTTTAACTTTAGCAAAATCTCTTTTTTCCACCGATGCAGTTCTGATCTTTCCATATTGAGATTTTCACTCAATTTGCGCTCGGTCATTCTCGGTTTTGATAAGTACAAATGAAATATCATTTCCCTTTCCTCAACATACAACGACCGAACCGCTCTGTATAACTCTTCGCGACTTATTGCGTTCATTGCCTTTAAATCAGTTCTTTCGCTTTCATCAGCTATCATTTCTTCACCTGAGAGTTCAGCGTCATCGGTTTCCAACTCACAAATAGAAATAGTTTTATATCCGGATTCGTTCTGTAAACTTCCCACATAATATTCATGGTTGAGAAATGAACGTACAGAAGCTTTCTGATTATCAGGTGCTTCAACTAATACAAGATCGCCGGATTCTTCCTCCGTGTCGGTCTTAAAGAATACCTTATTTTTTCCTTCGGCACTTTTCAAGTATTCGTAGGCTTCTGTGCCGACCAGCCTTGTGAATCGCCTTTTCTTATCCTCCGAAAAGACCTCACCGTTTTCATCTTCAATATAAACAATTTTCAAAATACTTCCTCCGTTCGATTTGAAATGTTCGAGTGTTCGATTTTTCAAATCTGAACGGAGGAGCTCTTGCCCTGAAAAAGAAAAAATGCATTGTTCCTCCGCTTCGGAGTAACAACCAGCATATAAAAATAGCCGAACATCGCTCAACAGACATAGTAATGCCTTGTTGTGCGACGTCCGGCTATTTGGTGCTAGTCATACTGCCCGTTGCTCGGCTCAATGCACGATTATCTTTATATTCAATTGTTACTTACCTATCTGTAGTAATTATAGAATCCGAACCTGCCGCTTCTTTGCAGCCTTCTCAGCCTGAACGACAGCTTGATTCTTGAAATCTTCTTGCATTCGGGACACTTGATTTCAATGTACCCGTTGGTTCCCTGGATAACATCGCAGACACGAGCGTTACATTTGGGGCATCGGACTACCACTTTAGCTTTAAGCGGTATTTCATACACATGCCTCAAACCTTTCGCTATGCCGCCGTATCGGGGAAGATATCCAGTAAACTCTCGTAACCCGCAAAAATATATTCGCCTAACAATCCCTTCTTCTGCAGTCGTATGGCGAGAGCACTTTTGGAAACGCCAAACAACGCTGCCATTGCACAGAACTTCTTAAAAATCATCTTGTCCAAGATGGAATGGATTCTGTCAATCCTCTTTACGCCAAATAAACTGTCAAAAACCTTTTCGACGAATGCATCCGGCATCAGCAGCGCCGCCGCAAGCTGATTCGCCATGTACTCATCATAATCGAGGGAATAGCGGTTGTTGGCTTTCTCAAAATGCGGGAGCAGTCTGAACTTGACGGAATAATTGGCGCCGCAAACGATGTCGATGATATGATGGGCGATCTCATGCGCGATAGTAAAATTGAGTCTGCCGGCGCACCCTCTTGTGAGCGCCTCATTGATAACGATGGTTCTGCCGGACAGTTCAAGCGTGACATCCGACTGATTCGCGTCGGTCAGCGTAATATCCATATCGT
>JBGVFW010000176.1:0-4841 GCA_045121315.1 Eubacteriales bacterium | reverse complement strand
CGGCACTGTCGGTGCTAACAAGAACTCCATCAAGATCATCGGCGACCATACCGGTAAGTACGTTCAGGCTTACTTCCAGTATGACTCCAAGAAGACCGGCGGTGTAACCATTTCTCACCTCCGTTTCGGTGATTCCCCGATCAAGTCTTCTTACTATATCTCCAAGGCAGACTTCGTTGCTTGCCACACACCCTCTTATATGCTCAAGGGCTATAAGATCGTAAACGACGTTAAGCCCGGCGGTACGTTCCTTCTCAACTGCCAGTGGACTGTTGAAGAACTCGACAACATCCTCCCCGCAGAAGTTAAGAACTACATCGCAAACAACAACATCAACTTCTATATCGTAAACGCGATCGACAAGGCTCGTGAAATCGGTATGGGTAAGAGAACCAACACCATCCTTCAGTCCGCATTCTTCAAGCTCGCAAACATCATGCCCATCGCTGAAGCTGTTGACTACATGAAGTACATGGCTAAGAAGTCCTACCTCAAGAAGGGCGAAGCTGTTGTTGAAATGAACTACAAGGCAATCGATGCAGGTGTTGACGCACTTGTTAAGGTTGAAGTTCCCGAAGCTTGGAAGACAGCAGTGAACACCGTTGCTGAAAAGCCCGCTGAAGGCACAAGAAAAGACCTCGTTGACTTTGTAAACAACATCGTTATCCCCGTAACTAAGATGCAGGGCGACTCTCTCCCCGTATCCGCATTTGCTAAACTTGCTGACGGTCAGCTTCCTCAGGGTGCTGCTGCATACGAAAAACGCGGCGTTGCTGTTGATGTTCCCGTATGGCATGCTGAAAACTGTATCCAGTGTAACAACTGTGCATTTGTATGTCCTCACGCTGCTATTCGTCCTTTCGCAATGACAGAAGAAGAAGCTGCAAATGCTCCCGCAGTTACCAAGTTCACAGCAAAACCCGTTATCAAGACCAACTACAAGTTCACAATGGCAATTTCTCCTCTCGATTGTATGGGTTGTACCCTCTGCGTGAAGGCTTGTCCTGTTACTGCTAAGGCAGAAAAAGACGGCACTCCCGAAAAGAAAGCAATCGAAATGGTATCCCTCGAAAGCCAGAGAGAACAGCAGGCTGCATTCGACTACGCTGTTGCAAATGTTGCTGAAAAGCCCGAGCTTATCAACACCACCATCAAGGGTAGCCAGTTCAAACAGCCTCTCCTCGAGTTCTCCGGCTCTTGCGCAGGTTGCGCAGAAACATCTTACGCTAGACTCGTTACACAGCTCTTCGGCGAAAGAATGTATATCTCCAACGCAACAGGTTGTTCCTCCATTTGGGGTGGCTCTGCTCCCTCTACTCCTTACACTGTAAACCGTATGAGCGGTCGCGGTCCTGCTTGGGGTAACTCCCTCTTCGAAGATAACGCAGAACACGGTCTCGGTATCTTCCTTGGTCAGAAGACCATTCGTGAAAAACTCCTTGCTAAGACCAAGAAGGTTCTCGAAGGCGCTTGCGCTTCCGACGAACTCAAGGCAGCAGCTCAGGCTTGGGTTGACACCTATGCTAACGGCGTAGAAAACGACAAGGCTACCAAGGCATACGTTGCAGAACTTGAAAAAGCAGAATGCGACACATGCAAAGAAATCCTTGCTGAAAAAGACTACCTCTCCAAGAAGTCCATGTGGATCTTCGGTGGCGACGGTTGGGCTTACGATATCGGTTTCGGCGGTCTTGACCACGTTCTCGCATCCGGCGAAGACGTAAACATCATGGTATTCGATACCGAAGTTTACTCCAACACCGGTGGTCAGGCATCCAAGGCTTCTCAGGTTGGTCAGGTTGCTCAGTTCGCAGCAGCTGGTAAGGCTATCAAGAAGAAAGACCTTGCTAACATTGCTATGTCTTACGGCTACGTATATGTTGCACAGATCGCTATGGGTGCTGATATGAACCAGACCCTCAAGGCTATCACAGAAGCTGAAGCTTACCCGGGTCCCTCCATCATCATCTGCTATGCTCCTTGCGAAATGCACGGTGTTAAGGGCGGTATGGCTAACTGCCAGTCCGAAATGAAGCGTGCGGTTGAAGCTGGTTACTGGCAGCTCTTCCGTTACAACCCTGCTAAGGAAACCGACCTCCTCACAATCGATAGCAAGGCTCCTACAGCAAGCTACATCGACTTCATCAAGAGCGAAACACGTTATAGCCGTCTCGTTCAGTCCTTCCCGGATAGAGCAGAAGTTCTCTTCGCAGAAGCTGAAAGACTTGCACAGGCTAAGTACGATCGTCTCGTTAAACTTGGCGAACTCTACGGCAAAAACTAATTTCTAAACAGAAATTACACATCGGAAGTCCTTCGGGACTTCCGATTTTTTTGAATTTACAGAAAAAAAATTTCAAAAATCTATTGCAATTTCGATTTCTTTGTGATATAATAGAATCCGTTCCAAAGATAAATATGGCCCGTTGGTCAAGCGGTTAAGACTCCGCCCTCTCACGGCGGCGACAGGGGTTCGATTCCCCTACGGGTCACCAAACGTAACAAATCCGAACTATTTCGTAAATCGAAATTGGTTCGGATTTGTTTTTTACTTTGATTATCCATATTAAACACTACCGCCGAGAGCGACTAAACGGTTACTCTCGACGGTGATTTTTTAATTCTTCATCACGCAAACTATAGAATTTATTAATTGTCCCTGATTAGATAATCCACTCTATCTTTGAAATATTCCGGGTAATCGTCAAGAATATCCAAAACTAAAGTATCACAAAACTGAATCAAGCGAATTATTGTATCCGGCTCAACATTATCATTACCCAATATAGATGTGATCTTTTGAGCTAAAATCCGATCGTTAAATACTTTTTCACAAATAGAGATTGCCGTTTGAGTAGGTACACCGTATTTGATTTTCTTTTGCAATGCAGACAATGTTTTACGTGGATCTACTACATCATCTTCATCCACCTCATCGTCTGTATCATTTTCTTGTATCACAATCAAGTCTGAAATATTCCCCACAAAGAAGTTTAATTCATAAGAAATAATCTTATTGCACAAATCATCAATATCAGAAACATCACATTTTGTCTCTTGACTGATCTCTAACGGAGTTTTTCCTGCTATCCACAGTTTGCATATTTGCTCAAATTCGTTAGGGCATTTTTTGATTAATGTTATTTCTTTGAAAAAGCTTAATATTAAATCAAGCAATTCTTCCTCTGTATGAAATACGTTAGTCAAATCCTTCTCGGCTATCCAATTCTCAATTTTCACAGATTGATCAATGCCCGACATAGCGAATGAATAATTTTTCAATCTTTCGCGTGAATGATTGCTTAGTTTTTCGCCTATTTTTTCAAACATTCTCTCAAGTAATCCCTTTTCCTCCTCTGTAGCCAACGCATACGCGAGAGTTTGTTGACATATAGATGTCACCTCTATCTGCGAATCCTCTTCCAAGGTGGAGATGACCATACACAGATAGTTTTCAATATGCGCTATAATTTCTTGCCGTAATAAAATGGAGTAGAAAATGTTGTTGTTTATTCTATCGGGATGTTTTTGCAAATAGAGAGTGTTGATTTCATTTGCCAAATTAACAAAGCAATTGGGTTCATTATAGTGGGCAATAATATATTCTGCAATTTGATCCCCAGACAATGTCGACTCATAATCTATCTCTAAGTCCTTAACAACAGAAAGGATGGAGCTACTACATGGTTCTGAATTTTTAGCATCAAACAATTTAATGCAATCATTCCAAACGTGCCACCCTCTATAAGTGTTTTTACCGTCATATATTCTTGGATCAGTAATAATGACGCTTCCTTCTGTAAATATGCCAGAGCGAGCGGTTCGTCCAATCAAATTTTGAAAATTCCGCGCCTTGATCATTTCTTGCCCTGTTCTGATGCTTGTAATTAATAAATACTTGATGGGAATGTTTACACCTTGTGCCAATGTTGAGGTGCAAACAACGCAAGCAATATGCCCCTTCTTGAGTGCATATTCCACGGCAAGTTTTACTCCATTAGGAACATTTGAAGAGTGCGGTAAAATTCCCAACTTACAAGTTTGTGAATAAAAATGGTCATCTCCATAATACTCGGCAATATATCTTTCCAATCTCGCCAATTCTACTTCGTTGGCAACTGACTTGATAATACCTAAATCCAAATTTCTATCACGAAGTTCTAATATCCTACTAAATGCTGTTTTAATTGATGATTGCTTTCCCATATATATAGCAACTCCACCATTATGGCAAAGCTTTATAGCATTGTACACAGCCACATCAATGGTGGCGCTCGGTAGTCTAAAATCCGGGAAATAACGAGGTTTTATTTCCCCTTTTAGCTTGTTTAATTGCACGAGTTGCAATACACGAGGGATAAAGAAATCCTCTTTAGATGTGTTGTTACTATAAAAATGTATGTCGCTGGTTGATGAAGAAAAGCCTATTGATTTCGGGGTTGAAACTATTTTGGGATCCGAGGCTAATACTCCACCTTCGGGAAACAACCATTCTTGTATTTGAATCGCGTTTGAGAGTACAGCAGACAGCAAAACAAATTGCTGATCTTTGCGAATGTTTTCGCGTATGTGCGTTACCAACAATTCGTACGTAGCCCCTCTACCGCCATCGTCAAACATATGCCCTTCATCAAACACAAACAAATCTATAGAATCCAAGAAATCTGTTTGGTGGTGCAAAACATAACTCAACTTTTCGGGAGTGCATACCAATATTTGCTTTTCTTCCTCTTCAAAAGAGAATAAAAAATCGGTCTGCAACACATCGGAAAATTGATTTATATTCGCCTCTTGCCCGAAAGCACGTGACATATCTGATGTTATCTCATTACATAAAGCGC
>JBGVFW010000175.1:0-2217 GCA_045121315.1 Eubacteriales bacterium | reverse complement strand
TCTGTCGCCGGCGCCTATGATTATTGCCGAAAACTGTTTCATGTTTTTTGATCTCCTTGTTTTTAAATTTCATCTTTGCAATAATTATAGTTGATAAAAATTGCTTTGTCAACGACAAATAAACGCAAAAATCGGACAGATATTGCCATATCTGCCCGACTTGCATCAATTATGCTACATAAGCCTTCTCTGCCGCCGCTCTCATATCTGCAATAGCTTTTTCTGCATCGGATGCGGCGAACACAGAAGAACCTGCTACAAGCACATTTGCGCCCGCTTTCGCCGCGATGGCTGCGGTTTCGGCGTTGATACCGCCGTCGACCTCGACCTCGATATCGTAATGCTCTTTTTCAATTATCTCTCTAACCGCGCTTACTTTCGCCATCATATCGTGCATGAATTTCTGACCGCCAAATCCGGGTTCGACCGTCATTATAAGCACAAGATCGCAAAGAGAAAGTAATGGTGTGAGAACAGAAACATCTGTGCCGGGTTTTATAGAAATACCCGCTTTTTTGCCCGTCGCTCTTATCATTTTAAGAACCTCCGCGGGGTTTTCCGTGCTTTCGTAATGGATAGTGATAATATCCGAACCGAGAGAAGCAAACTCTTCTATATATCTTTCGGGGCGCTCTATCATAAGATGAACGTCAAAAACGATATCCGTCGTTTTTCTGATGGACTTTATGACAGGCATACCGAAAGAAATATTCGGCACGAAAATCCCGTCCATAACATCTACATGAAGATAATCTGAAAATTTGTCAACTCTCGCGATTTCCTCGCCCATGCGGGCAAAATCACAAGCTAAAATTGAAGGCGATATCTTTATCATTGTTTTTCTCCTTTTGATGAAAAAATTTTTTAGGTCAACGTATTCCGAATTCGGCATAGAATAAGGGTGTGAAAAATCTGTCGAACAGCGTATGCAACGCCGTATAAATCAACTGTCGTAAAATTTTACACATACGCTTTCGGCTTCATATATTCACGCCGTTCCCGTCTTAAAATGCGGGAACGGTTTATTTGTTATTCTCCGAATTCTCGTTCGGAACGGGCAATTTGCCCTTGTATTTTTTAATTTCAATAACGAAACAGCAATATTTGCCATATTCGCTTTCGACGTATATCTTATCCCCCAAGTGGTCCATTATCGTGCTGCAAATATACAAGCCAAGACCGACGCCTGTCTTATCCATACCGCGGCTCTTATCGCTTTTATAGAAGCGGTCGAAGATATGCGGCAAATCCTCGGGAGATATGCCTATACCCTCGTTGTAAACGCTGACGCGCACAAAATTACCTTCGTCAGAGATCGTTATTCTGTATTTGCCGCCATCGTTGGAAAATTTAACGGCATTGTCGCAGATATTATAAACGACCTGATTTATCGCGTCCTTATCGGAGTAAACGTAAAGTTTATCGTCGGGAGCGTTGAACTCAACGTCAAGCTTCTTGGAATCTATCTTCGCTTCGAAAGAAAGCAGAATGATTCTCGCCATTTCGCAGATATCAAACGGCGTTTTTTCAAATTTGCGGTTGCCCGCTTCCATTCTCGAAATATCGAGAAGCTGAGAAACAAGTCTTGAAAGCCTACGCACCTCCTGCCCTATTACGCCAAGATAATAAGACTGCTTTTCGGGAGGTATCGCGCCGTCGAGAATACCGTCTATAAATCCCGATATAGTTGTCATGGGCGTGCGCAGGTCGTGCGAAACGCTGGCAATAAAGTTGCTTCGCGTATATTCAAGCTCAGCAAGCGACTGCGCCATAGTATTGAATGCGGTTGCAAGCTCAGCTATCTCGTCTTCCCCGTCAACGGTTATGCGAACGTCAAATTTTCCCGCCGCAAACTGTTTTGTGGCGTAGCTCATTTCGCGAAGCGGAGAAACTATCTTTTCAGTAATAAAGTAAATAGCGATAAAACTTGCGATCATTACCCAAAGGCTAGCAAGTATTATCGTGCGCACCGTGCTTGCTGTAAGCTCACTTATATCGTTTGCACTGAAGCATACGATGAGCGCACCCGCAGAGGTCGTGTCGCTTTCGGTATACTTCATCGGCACGAGGTAGACCCCGTATTTTTCCCCCAGCATACCGTTCATATCTGTATAAAGAAGCCCGCTTTCTGCGTTAGTGATATCGTAAATTATCTGTTCATCGTTTATCGTTCCGCTGTAAAGATCTTCCGTGCAGATCAAAATTTCCGCGTTTTCA